>JAPLHL010000208.1 GCA_026389655.1 Chloroflexota bacterium | reverse complement strand
CTGTTTTGCGGGCAGGGCGGTTATGCTTGTGAGAACGGGCGTAATTGCCTAGCGTCTGCTGCCGGGTAAATCTTTATTACCCGGCGTGGTGCCTTTGTAAGCGGGAGGAATAAGGGGCTGCTTGATGACACGTCCGTTTATTCTCATGGGGGGATTTGTATTCAGTGTATGGTGTTCAACGATACGTACCGGTTTGAAGATGTTGGCCGGGTTGCCATGCTGCATTGCCGGCGAGTCTTTGATTGTATGATGTATGATTGTTGGCTGTGAGCCTGCATTAGTCCCGCCCGCCTGGGCTTTAATATAGCCGGGGCTGTTTTCTATAGTATGGTGAATATAGGGTTGGGGCTGTACCCTGTTGATAGCGGGAGAACCCTGCGGCAACGGCCTGATAGTATGATGTATGGTTTCCCCGGGGATAAATGCGGGTTGGTTTGAAGCTGGATACCTGGGAGGCCGGAAGATCTCGTGATGGACCTTGACGCCGGGAGTCAAGGTCTCGGCTCTCATTTGGGCGGCGCTTTTCTCCGGGCGTGTGCGGGAAAGGATGTATTGTTCACGTTCTTTTATCTTTATATCCGGTTTATTCAGGTCAGGCAGCGGCAACTGCCCCGGTAAAATTGTCCTGGCCTGCCAGGTGATCTCCCTGCCCCGTATATTGTCGACCTTGTACACATAGTCTGGATAAAGGTGGAGAGGGTGTGTAGGTTCATGCTGTGTTGCTTCGCCCCTCTTGCGGCAAAGTAACGCGATGCCGATAGGTGTTGTTACAGGTTCAGGGAGCAGTATCAGCGTAATCGCGATAACATCTAATGCCGCATCTTTAGGAGTATAAACAATTGTCATTGCCGTATCTGATATTTAACATCACCATACGGCTTCAAGTCAAGCCCTGTCCTGGAGCCAAGCGATCCTGTCTTTAATTATAATAGCTGCTTCTTTTTGGGTGGAGGCTTTGGCAAGGTCGTTGGCCAGCTTATCGTCGCCCAACACTTCGCGTACCCAGCGGGCAAAATCGTTCTTTTCTTCGGTGACATGATGTATGTAGCATGCGTGACTAATTTTCTCGAGCGCGTTTTTCAATTCGTAGAGGTTGTTTAATATTTTCCCGTCATGGCAGTAGAACCTTTTTTCATCAGATACATGCCTCAGGACCCTTTGAGCATCTTCCTTATTTTTTATTGGCATATCAAACCTCCACTCGCAAGCGCGTTTCCCATTTATCCTCTATGATACATTTGTGAAGTCTTGAAAGCAATGTTCCCGGCGAAAGGAAAATTGTGAACCGGATACAGAGCCGGAGCAACTCAGGGCACTACGTCGGTGTACCTGGCGAGGAAAGCCGAACTGTCGTATATCTGCTGCGAGCTGATGTTATGTTTTGGCAGAGCGTCGTTTTCTTTTAACGAGATGGCTGTTTACGAGGGGCGGTGAGTCTTTATCAGCTATTTTGCTGCAGGCTGCAGCAAGATTATCCTCTCCTCGGTTGTGTTCTTGATGTTTTTCTGTATCCTTAAGTAGTCGGTCAATGCATCCACATCTTTAACGCCCAGGTATGTATATTGGGTAGTATTTATCGCCCATGACTTCAAAATACTGGCAAAGGGTGTTAACCATCCCGCTTTATCAATCCAAGATGTAATCCCCTTGTCGGCCAGGTAGTCGGTTGTAACCAATGTGTATTCAGTATCCATATTCATGTCTTTGTAGCTGCTGTCTGTATCCTTAACCTGCAAACTGGTTATGCGGTCTCCGCTTTTGCGTGACATATCTATGGTCATTTTCAAGCCGGCTACATCGAAACAAGGCGGCGGGTCTCCGGCTGCGATATGTGCATCGATACCTGCCTCGATCAACATTTTGATCATGTTCCCTTTTAATTTCGCTGTGATCAGGTTATGCTGAAGAGGCAAAACCATGTATAAATCGTTTGCAAGGATATTGCCCCTGTAAATATTCGAGCGTACGTTGTAACTATCGACAATTGCAATCTGCGTAGCGGAGTTGACCTCGCCGGCTGTCCACAGGAAGGCATCGGCTACGATCGGCCCTGGACCCTGGTTGGGGCCGCGTACAAGGTCGTCGTCAGCAATTCCCACTACGGCGTTAAGGTCACTCGACACCTGGTTAATATATGGCTGAAGCACGCCGTCCATTTCCGGGTTGGTCCAATAGGTTTTAATTTCAGGATTCTTCGCTATGACTTCCATGATGTTGCTAAACTGGGTCATGCAAGAACACAGGTGGTTCCAGCCATATTGATCTTCCAATTTGAAACTGCTCATTGCGGGTATGAACGGCTGCCCGCTGAAGTTGCTGATCTTGCCGTTCCCGTCGAAGTCCAGCTTGATCTGTCCCAGCATCTGGTTGTTTTCCCAGGCATGTACAATAAGTACCCTGTCTCCGGCCGGACCGGTTAACTCGGTGGGATAAGGCATCTCCGGTTTCAGACCGATCTGTTCGAATTCCGGCCCTCCCATTAATGTGTGGCTATGGCCGCCTACGATAATGTCTATGCCCGCAACCGATTTAGCCAGGTTGACGTCCGGCCCGTACCCGAGATGAGAGAGGACGACTATCTTATTAATGCCCAGCGCGTTAAGCTCGTCTATATATTTTCGGGCTGTGTCTTCCACCGGAAGAAACTTGATTGTCTTGCCTGGATAGCCGGTCAATTCAGTGGTCGGTGTGATCAGGCCGATGATACCTATTTTCTGCCCATCATATTCAACGATTGTATACGGCTTTACCTTGCCATCCAGAGAGGGTTCCGCCGACACATCCAGGTTGGCGGCAAGCACCGGGAATTTGACGATATTCACCAGGTTTGCAGCACCCTGTGGCCCATTCGAAAACTCGTGGTTGCCTAAAACCACTGCGTCGAAATTTAGTTTGTTCATGGCTTCGAAATCGGCCAACCCGCTAAATCTGGTCGACCACATAGTGCCCTCGACAGTGTCACCGCTGTGCAGCAGCATAACATTCTTGTCCCTGAGGCGGACATCTTCGATAGCCGCCGCCATCTGGCTCCATCCGCCGAGCGTGACCAGGGTGTTCTGCCCTTTGAACTTGAGCATAACATCGTGTGGTATTACATAGGAGTGCGTATCTCCCACGTGCAGAATAGTAATTGATAGAGGTGCAGTTGTGATCTCTTTAGGAGGTTTTGCAGCGGGGTTGGCTGGTGCGCAGGCAGCGGTAACCAATAACGATATCAGCAGTATTGGATAAACAAGGTTTTTACCGGAAATATTATTAAATATATACATGGTCTATATTGGGCAGATATATGCCAATATTATATTATGTTTAAAGCACTTTGCGAAATGTCTCTTTATTATCGCCGGGATCATAGAAATCCGGTATCGTGCTGACATGTTCGTAGCCGAGAGTTAAATATAGCGACCTCGCCGCTTTATAATTGGGATTTGAGGCTGTTTCTATTAGAATCATGCGCCCTCCCAGGCTCTTGATGTGCTCTTCCGCAAGCTTGAACAGTGTGCTCCCGATTCCCTGTCCGTGAAGTTTCGGTGTTACGGCAGCCCAGTACATGTCCCATGTACCGCGTGTCATGGGGGTAGGCCCGTAGCAAAGATAACCTGCTACCTGGCCCTTATACTCGGCCACGTAGAAAAAGTAGCCCGAACCCGTCGGGTCATTAAAATAATCATCGATGACCTCGTCGGCTACGACCACTTCTTCCGGGAGGAAGGCATTTGTTTCTTCACTATCTCTAAGATGCGTGATTTATCCGA
>JAPLHL010000010.1 GCA_026389655.1 Chloroflexota bacterium | reverse complement strand
CTAAAACCTGCATCCAACTAAAACAATAGCGTATCGGTACTGCAAAGACAGTGACCTTAGTACTATATGAATATAATCTATTGAAAAAAGGGAAAGGCGGGCCGTAGCCCGCCTTTCCCGTGACTGCCAGGTGACTGTTTTAAAGGGCAACCACCCCGGCTAATATGACCAATGCTATGATAAGTGATCCGTCCAGCAATATTCCGCCAAGCAACAATCTCATTTTCCCATCTTTTTTCAATATCTCTGCAAATATCTTCTTGGCTTCCATTGCGTACTCTCCTATCCAGCGTTAAACCTGTGCAATAATTATGCGCTATAGCCACCCGCCAAGTAACGGCAATAAGTATGGTATTGACGTTAAGGCCGGTATGATTCACACTAAGCCGGAGGTGCTAGTACTACGGTATGATATAGTATTAGCCCTAAAGAGGAGCTACCATTATAAATTGCCGGACAGATGAAGAATGTTTAAATCTGCAGCTTAGCCGGACAACCTCGTTATAAAAGCAAGGTATGTACCTGTGATAAATGACCTGTTCCCGGGGTTGTATTGTGTCTGTAATATGATATGCTACTTTGACAACATGAATCATCATATTTATGCTATTAGAAAAGAGCATTTATCATTATGAAGGTTATTTATCAGCTTTTATTACTGCTAACGCTGGTTTGCCCTCTCTTTTTCATTGCCTGCATCAGCAAAGAATACCCTGTAACTCAAAATTACCAGGAAACTCAGTACAAGACTGAAATTACCACCGAGTCTTATACGGAAAATCAGACTACTGTTCACACTGAATCGGGCGAATACGCTCTGACTTCTTATTTCAACTGGAGTACCGCCAATTTCTACTACTACGGTTACGAGATACCTGAAGCACAATCGTACGACAATATCAGCCTGCGTCTGTCGATATGGCCGCAGTTGCAGTATGAGCCGGTTATGTTGCACGTTTTCGATATGAGCAAGACCGGGCAAATTCCATCCCCGGAGCCCCTGCCCGCCGACGAAACAGTGTCTACACCCCCCGACTGGTATTTTATTACAGGGACTGCATCCGATACATGGCTGAAGTCAGCAAATACAATGATAAACCAGGCAAAATTGCTGGGAGCGACCAATTGTCTCTGGTCGCAGGTTGCCGACCCGCAAATTATAATTCTTAAAGCCGGCAAGCCCAGCAGTATCGCAATTATCATTACCGAGGCACAAAATAAGTGGAACTGCAGGGTCAATCTTGATGCTTTATGGTCCCGTAATACTGTAGATTACCAACCTGTGACTAAACAAAGGCAGGTATCAAAACAGGTCTCATTCCAGGTCGAGCGGCAGAGGACTGTTTACCAGGTCAGGCAGGTGCCTTTCTGGGAAACCGTTCTTTCACCCTAAAGTATTTATGCATATAAATTTGAAGTCTGATAATAATACCCGGCAAAGAAGATCGAGATCTGGGACAATCGTTCTTATCCTGGTTTTCTGTGCACAAATACTGTCTTCAGTGCTTTTTCCCTCCTGTGTTACAGTCCAATCTTCATTAGAAGAACCCTATTACGTCACCGAATACACTACTGAAAACCGGACTGAGCTTTATACTGAGACCGTTCCGATAGTCAAGAGTGTGCCGCACAAAGAGGTCCTTCAACCATATATTCTATGGAGCAACCCCCAACTTTTATTCAATCAACGCAAGTCAATATGGTATTACGGCTATGATCTCTCCGGCTTCCCGCCCCATGAAAAACAGCAAATTAAGTTAGAGTTTTTTAAACAACAATTCTACGAATACCTGGCGGTCAGCGTATTTGATATGGACCAGCGCGGCCAGATCCTTGCCCCACAGTTGATTTCAGATTCCGATAACATTTCATCTATAGTCGTAAAACCTAACTGGATTACTTCACAAGAAGACATCAGCACTTTCAATACATGGTTCAAACTGGCAGACATGAAGCTCACCTTTGCGCATTTCCTTGGCGGCAGGACTGACCTGTTTTCAAATAGTGCTACCGCATACCCGGTGGAACTGAATACAAGAGGATCCAGGGAAATAGCAGTACTTATATACGGGCCGACCGATCCACAGAATCGCGGGTTTAGTGCAACGCTCGAATGGTCAGAGAATGTCACAGAATACGTGACCAGAACAGCAGAGCGCTCCGTCCCGGTGCAGGTTGAACACCGTGTCATTAAGCAGAAGTCAGTGCTTCAATCCAGGTAGGTGCCTTTCTGGGAATTCCTTACAACTAATAAACCTTAACCCGTCACCCCCGTCATTCCACAATATCCGCAAGTAATTGTACCCGCTTACTGAGCCTAACGGCTCATTTTATGAGCCATCCGGTTGCTTTTTTGACCCTAATGGCTAATAATACAGTCAAGTCGCTTTAATCGAAGTGGCGACAAAGAGGATTTAGGGTTAATCTATGAGGACCCGGACTTTAGATCATTTTAACCGCGGGCACATTTTATTTATGCTGCTGTTGATGGCGCAATTTCAACTCTGGGACGGGATAATTACACAGGTTTTCGTTATCAACGGCCTGGTAAAAGAAGCAAATCCGTTGATGGCACCGCTTGTATCTGGTGGCAGTTTCCTGCTTATTAAGCTGCTGGGGATAGCAGCCATACTGTTACTGCTATGGATAATCTCCAAACGATTCCCCAGGATTGCGATGGCTGCCGCATCCTGCATATCCATGTATTATGTGGCTGTGATCACCTGGAATTTTATGGTGTTCTTTCAGCCTTGTTGAGACAGACTATTATCCTTTCGTCTTTTTCGATAATCAGGTCATTGCCGGCACCAGGTTTGCCGTCTGATATCCGAATGCAAACTCATCTCTTTCGATGACATCTACCAGCAAATCAACTACTCTGGCATCGTATAATTTTTCTCGTCCAGTCTGCAATTCTTCGATTATTTCATCCTTTTTCCGGGCAGGGCGGTATGGCCGGTGAGAACTCATGGCTTCCACCACATCACAAATACCCAGGATCCTTGCCTCCAAGCTCAACTGATCTTTGCGGATACCATGCGGATAACCGGACCCATTCAATCTTTCATGATGGTTCATAACCATATTCATGACATGTTCCGGAAGATTCATGCCCTGGAGCATCTCATAACCACGCTTAACGTGAGACCTGATCAGTACCCACTCCTCATCGGTAAGTTTACCCGGCTTGGAAAGTATTGTATTGGGTATTGCCGCCTTGCCGATATCATGCAAAAGGGCGCCGACCTGCAGCCATTCAAGTTCGTCTTCGGTCAAGCCGAGCTTTTCGCCTATAAACGCAGCCAGGCTGGCTAACCTTTCCTGATGACTCACAGTGTAAGGATCCACAGCAAACATTGCCTTAGACATCATCTTGGTTAAATGAACAAAATGCTGTTTTATCTGTTTGCCGGCATTCTGTCTTTCAATTGTCTGTGCGAGCATAGTAGCGGAAGTGGCCAAAAGGTTAATCTCGACAGGTTTAAAGCCACTTGCAGCAACAGGTTTCTCAAAACCAACCACCCCGGCAAATTCGGAATTAACCATTACGGGTAAGATCAAGTTGGAGGAAGTGCCATTGCATGTGCTAACAATAGCTCCTTCCTTTTTAGAAAGCTGCATCAAATCTTTGGCAACGCCTTCTCCCCCGGTATCCCCAGAAATAGAGGCGCCGGTTCCGCCGCCTTTATCTTCCTTATCAGTGTAACTTATGTAAACTTTCGGATTCTCCGGGCTTTCACTACCGGTAACAGACGACTCAGGTTTTGAAACGGTATTGCTTTCCCGGTTTTTATCCGGTGAATCATCCCCAAGCATAATAAAAGCATTATTGATTTCTGATGTGTGGCACAATATCTCCAGGATCTTTTTATAAGGAATATCTTTCCTTGTTTCCAGGAGTATCTGCCCCACCCTGGCAATTGCTTTGAGATACTTCTCTTTTTCTTTTTGGGCTTTTTCCACCTCTTTACGCTCAGATATATACCGTGCTATTCCTTGAAAACCTATTAGTTCCCCATCCCTGTTCTTAATAGGTATGAAGCTTAATTCGACAGGTACCAGGGTGCCGTCGCTTTTCATTAGATCTACATATAGATGCCTGCCTGCAACTTCCTTAAAGCGCTTCAATTGATCAGGTACAAATGTTTTGTACTCGGGTGATAGCAGGTACTTGATGTTATTAGTCAGGATTTTATCGATAGTATATCCGCTGACTTCCTCGATAGCCTTATTTGCAAAAGTGAAGTTCCCCTCACTATCAAGCGTAAAAATAATATCCTGTGTAGTATCAATAATATGCTGTATCCGTTTTTCGGCCTTAGTTGCCTGCTCACGTTGAAGGACCAGCTCATTGTGAATTTTAATGATCTCACGAAAACTGAAATGAACGAGCAAGAAAATTACAGCCATACCAAATATCCAATCCAGCAGCATCTGCAATGCTGTAAAAGCCGAACCCGTTCCCAACAGCATGTAATGCACTATTTGCAGGGAGGCCAGAGTGGCGCCGGCCATCAATAGGATAAGGGCCTCTAACTGACGAATTTGAACCTTGGAATCCTTCCTTACGATCTCGCTGGCCATATTTTTCTCCTTTCCTGCAGTATTTTTCCGTCTTGCACTATCTCTATTCATGATTCAGTCACCTTTTTGTATATTCATTCTGCCCCTAATCGTAGCCATATTCGTCACCCTCGAAACCTTCCTCATCTTCCTCCTCATCATCATCCAGTCTCCTCAGTTTTTTGATCGTATGCCCTATCCAGAAGAACATGAAACCAAACAACGCCAGACCCAGCACAACCAGAATCCACTTGACCCACTCCGGCATATTGCCGATAATCGTCATTAACGTGTGCCCTTTGTAAAATGAGCTGACGAGCGACCACTGTCCTTCATTCGAAGCACGGTCTACAGCTTTGACACGCCAGTAATACGGTTTCTCCCTTCCCGGCAACATTTTACTGTCTTCAGTAATATCAATATAATTGGCCCCTATATTGGACTGAGACATGATCACATTCGTAAATTTGGGATCATCGGAGACTTCAAAAGTGTATGTCACACCGCTGGGATCAGAAACCACGCCCCATTCAAAATGGATGTCCTTGGTCTGTCGGTCTCCATCAGCAGGCAATTGAGTGGTCGGCGCAATGGGTGGTGTTGACTCTACCGTAAAAATGACCTTTTGCGTACTAATTCCATCCGTCGCAATCACATTATGGGGACCGGACCTGCTAACTGGTATTTTGAAATTATGGGTGAAACTTCCCTGGGCCTGGACTGTCGTGGCTTCCATTTTCACATTATCATAGGTCACATTAACGGGAAACCCCGGCCTGAAACCAGATCCCTGAAGCCCCACCTGCATACCTATGAAACCGGTTTCCGGGCTTACACTCATGGTCGCTGATACCTTAATATCACTGAACGATTTATTAGTCCGATCGTCTACCTTCATCTTATGCACGCCGTCACCGCAAGCGGGTACTTTTATAGAAGTTGCAAACCCGCCGTCCGTGCCGGTCTGGACTACACCCACATCTTTGTCATCAAAATATACCGTTATATCAGCTACACCCAGAAAGCCCGTGCCAATGATTGTCACATTATCACCCACCGCTGCGGAAGACGGCATTATACTCACCTGTTGCCGTACATTATAGACAGCAGTTGCCACATTATTATCAGAATCCTGTAATTTTATATTATGATTTCCCCTGGAGCATGGGGGGATAACCAATCTCATGTTGGAACATTGGCCTTTCTCATCCGTTTCACCGGTGACCAATTTATCATCGTCAACTCCGAGGTAAATAAGCTTCTTGGCAGCAAAGCCATTACCGTCGACTGTAATAACATCTCCAACATACCCGGCTACAGTATCCCCCAGCGATATGGAAGGAAGTAGTTTAAAGCCGGTAGTAATTGTATTAACGCCATCGTCAGCCATGATCGTGTATCTTCCCGCAGGGTAAACTTCGATATTAAAATCCGCTACGCCATACCCGGAGTCATCAGTTGTTGTCTTGGTAGCCACATATGTTTTAGTACCCACGGTAGTGCCTGTGCCGATAGTAGTCCCCGTGCCAAATGTTACTATTACCTGTTTACTGGCCTGGTAATTAATTATTTTGACATACACAGCAGTGCCGACCGTACCCTGCGAAGGCATAACCTCCACACTCGGAGCAGTGAGATTGTCGGCAACAGCAGCCGGGAAAGAAGACGTAAATGGACAAAATGGGCATAACCCGATAGCTGATAATATCAGCAGTAGCCTAAAAATCACACTCGTGTTTAGGGCATGTTCACGTTTGCCCACAATCCTGGTCCAATTATTAGTTAAGCTATTTATAAAACAGTAAAAGTTGGCCCTTGTTGCCTTTACTGATGTTTCTATACTATTACGGCTCATGGCTTCCTCCTTTATCTCGAGCGCATTCCACCCAGGAACTCCGATACTTCACTGCCGAGTTTCTCGATATTCTGCACATCTACGTCAAACAAATTAGCTGCCAGGTCAGATGTTGAAGAATCTTCCGCATCTTCAGCTTGAAAAACGCTCATCAGGTCGAGTTCTTCCTCTTTTGGCGCTTCTTCCTCAGAACTAAGCGTATCCATAGAAGGCAAATCCGGCAAAGTCACCTCGGCGTTTGCCTGATCACCAGCATCCGCCTCAGTTTGATCGTTGTCCTTTGCGTTATTGGCGGCCTTTTCTTGAGATTCCCAGGATGGCTTCTGCTGTTCATCCTGCCGAGCTCCTTTCGATGTTGCAGAGGTTTCGCCCTGCGGCAGCAACCTGTTATCAGGCAGATCTTTAAGCGCTAACAGTTTTTCTTCCCCCTTTTTGGGAGATTTACTCTTTTTCTCCTTTTTATTTTTATCTTTTTTGTTTTTAGCATTTTTCTTTTCTTTAATAGTCTCGGAGGATTCCTGTGGTATCTGTTTCGGCGCTTTTCCCGCGGCGACTGCAGCCATGGCAGCCCGCTTTCTGCCTTTAGGCCGCTTTGGCTGCATGCTCTTCATCAGTAGCCACATAATGCCAAACACGCATATAGAGGCGACGATGATAATTGCCATATAAACGCCTACTTCGTAGAAATCCACTATTTACTCCTTATATCCATGGTTAACTAGGCGCCTTAAGAGAGCTGAACATTCCTGTGACCAGGCCGGGCACAAGGATCATTGCACCCCCGGTAATAAGCATCATAATTGAGAGGTACAACAAAAACTTATAGTTATGCCCGCCTTCTACGACCTTGATGGCGGCCGGGTTCACAACTGTGAGCATAAGTAGCATGGCGGTCGACATCATATAAAGCATCTGCAGTTGGCCGCTTGAATTAGAAAAAAACGCGAACGTGGGTAACTGTGATATGGCATTCATACCCTGACCGGTGGTTGCACCCTTCATTGTTTGCATAGCCTGTGAAAAACTCCACATTATCTGGTATATGCCCACCAGTAATAGCGCCATGGTTGCATGCATCGTAGCACACAGGTAAAGAAATCCTGCTGAGACCGCTTTTCGCTTTCCACGTAATAGAGATATCTTCATAGCAAACATCGATGACTGGTTGCCAACGGCATTAGGATCACCACCGACGGCAATCCCGTCCCAGAAAATCCGTATACTGCGGTTTACCTGTTCGCTTCCCGACTCACAGACAAATTTCTCCCAGCAAAGTTCCGGGCGTATACCAAACGTGAGAGCATTATTCATCCTGATGATAGGTTTCTTTAGTGAAGCAAGTGACCCGAAATCGAGCCTGCTCACTGCTTCAGTAACGGTTGTCCCGATGACCTTTGTAATGCCTCCCAAAGACCGTATAAAACCCGCTATATCGGCATCGTTCCTGTCTATTTTTTTATCGTCCCACCATATCAGTATCCCGGGCGGAGCTACAATCAGCCCCAGTACAATGATTGCCCACCCCAGGCCGGCGTTCATTAGAAACAACACGGGAATCGACAACATCGCCAGCGGTACAGTAACGTAAAATAGTACCTTTCTGGCTAATTCTTGAGCATGCGATGTCTCTGACAATGAATGGGTCTTTATTTCTTTCGGCGCCGACCTGTACATTACCCACACACCCAATACGGTAGAAATGAGCATCAGGAACGTAAGGGTAGCTATGAAAGCCGGCTGCATGGGGAAAATTAATATAGAAACAACACTGATTACCACAACCAGCGAAGCCGAAATAATAAGAGCCGTGAATGCATCCGTCCATTTGGCCAGACTGCTCACCTGTCGCTCATATTCATCGCCATAGGTTTCTCCCATAACCTCAGCTTCACGTTTCAAGAATAAAGCCTCGTTTTCACCGGAGGCCATGGCCCCAGACATGCGAAGCAATATTGCCTTTGGTTCCGCCTCCTTGGTTTTCTCCCCAACCATGCGGCATGCCTCGGAATAATCATAATTAAGCTTTTTAGCCAGGAAATGCACTCTCCTCAAATAAACCGACGAGGTAAACCCAAGACGGGAAGCGTACTCGAACAGCTGTGACCTGGGCAAATCGGATGTTGCCAGCGCTGACATATAGGTAAGGTGGCAGAACAGGTCTGCCTTCAGCATATCATCATTATGTTTTATATGCCCGTTAGAGGAGCCGTCTAACAATCCATTGTCGTTAGAAGAGTCCTTCTCGTTGCGCTTTAGCAAGGACTTTAAGGAGATCATAAAAGTTCTTAACTCCCTGTTGGCTTAATTTTTCCAATATCTTGCCACGCCTTTCTACCTCTGCGTAGATACGGCGCTTTTTATGCGGCGGAATGCCGAGTTTTGGGGCGATCTTCTGCTCCAGCAGGTAGCTATTGCCATCGCCAGAAAATAAAAATATATCGGTCACTGGGTCCCAGCGGAACACCTCCACAAAGTTGAACGATTGGGTAATCGGGTCATAACCTACTATCTCGTTAATACTCGTCATCCGCCTGCCTGTTTTGCCATCGGGCAATTTAACGGCCTGCTGGATGATGCAGATATTCAAGTTGTCCATGTACGACTTGGGAACATTTATCGGGGCGCCTGTAAGACGCTGAATAAGTCTTTCAACTGAAGCAGCATGGAATGTAGCCATCACCGAATGGCCCGTCTGCATGGCCTGGAAAGCAATGGCGCCTTCAGCTCCGCGGATTTCGCCGATGATGATTTCATTTGGCC
>JAPLHL010000459.1 GCA_026389655.1 Chloroflexota bacterium | reverse complement strand
TGAACCGCTTCGAGAGAATTTTGCTGATAATAGTAATATAAGGTACGCCGAGGCATTTCGGCTTTATCACCCTGCAGCAAAGGCAAAATGCTTATTCCATCTATTTTAAGTTTAGGAAGAGATGCACCTGTTATGGCAGCAAAAGTTGGAAGTATGTCTATGGAGCATGCCAGCTGGTTACAGATTTCACCCGATGGGATAACTCCCGGCCATCTCATAATGCAGGGAACTCTCTGACCACCTTCCCAGCTGGTTCCCTTGCCCTCACGCAACCCGCCGGTTGTCCCGGCATGATTCCCAAAGTTGAGCCATGGACCGTTGTCGCTTGTGTAAATAACCAGGGTATTCTTTTCAATTCCGTTTTCTTTGAGAGCATTCAGCACCTCTCCTATTGACCAGTCGACTTCAATCATCACATCGCCATACAATCCCTGCTTGCTTTTGCCTCTGAATTTTTCACCTCTCCCACCTTTTCATTACCTTCTATAAGCGGAAGTTCCGGATCTTTCATTTTCGAGCTTGTCGTATCCTTCAGCCGCATCGGTATTCCGTCAAAATCTACGGGCCACATATCGTTGGAATAAGGAAGGCCGTAATACTCGTCGAAACCATTCTGTAAAGGAAGAAATTCCCTGTGATGCCCGAGGTGCCACTTGCCTATTATTCCGGTATGGTATCCCTTTGCCTTCAGCATCTCGGCTATTGTGGTTTCCTCAGGATTGATGCCGACAGTTGCCCAAGGCATAAGAGCTCCCGAGATGCCAATCCTGTTCGGATAGCATCCGGTAAGAAGTCCTGCACGCGATGCGCTGCTTACCGCCTGAGGGCAATAATACCAGGTGAATTGCATACCCTGGGATGCAAGCCTGTTGAGGTTTGGCGTTTCGTACTGATTTGCGCCTGTGCGGCCGATATCGCCGTAGCCCATATCGTCCATAAGAATCAGAACGATATTTGGCGTGCACTGTTTGAAAACTGCGGGTTTCTGAGCAATCGAGGGTACTGTCATTAAAGAGGCAGTCCCGATACCGATGGCGGATTTAAGGTTAATAAGTTTTACCATTCCAGGCAGGATTAGGTTCCATCATTTTTACATTATTCTTTAATCTCCAGGCTTTAAGTAATGAAAACAGCTGCTGTGTCTTCACAGGATTTACTGAAGAAATATCCTTTGTTTCTGATATATCATTGTCAAGATCATAAAGTTCCTGCCTTCCTTTCTCAAAGTTATCGATCAGCTTGTATTTACCTAGCCTGATTGCGCTTCCGGGTTCGATACCCTGGTTTGAATAGTGTGGATAATGCCAGAAAAGAGGCCGATCCTTCATTTTATCCTTCTTAAAAAGCGGAACAATGCTGATCCCGTCATATCCAGGTATTCCTTCAGGGGAACCTGACATTTCGATGACAGTCGGAAGGTAATCTATGGAAGAGACAGGAGTGTGAGCAACGGTACCGGGTTTTGTTTTTCCGGGTGCTTTAACTATAAGGGGAACCCTGATCCCTCCCTCATAAAGCCAGCCTTTGCCGGCACGCAGCGGAGAATTGCAGGTTGGCGAACCTTCAGAGGTTGAGAGTCCTCCGTTGTCGGATGTAAAAATGATAATAGTATTTC
>JAPLHL010000231.1 GCA_026389655.1 Chloroflexota bacterium | reverse complement strand
TTGCCGGCTAATGGCCCTGTCCCTTCATCGTCATTAAATAACACTATCGCTCAGTACAGGACCGGGGCCGACCCGGTGACCGGCCGCAACGGGCAGGTTGACCTCGCCTGGGAGCAGCTCTGCCTGGCGACGGTCTATGAGCTTCAGATAGCTAAGGACAAAGACTTCACCCTCAGGATTAATCCTGAGATCAGCTCCGCTGGTCACATTGCTGCTGTCACCGGTTCCATTTACTTGAATATGGACGATACCAACATGACTAACCCGGCTGCCTGGATAGCTCCCGGAGCATTACCTGAAGCCGGGGCTATTTATTGGTGGAGGATACGGGTTTATAAATCAGCCACCGGTCAGTTGGCCTGGAGTCCCTGGAGTGAAGCCCGCAGCTTTATCATCAAACCCGGGTTCATCATCACTACTCCATATTATGGTGTGATGCTGCTAAGCCCGAACAATGGCTGCGTCGGCTGTAAGGTAAAGCCTGCTTCCTTCTCGTGGAGTCCCTACCAGGATGCTACAAAATATCAGATTGACCTCGCCAAAGATCCCGAGTTCAAGCAGATGGTTGTGACCGCAACAACTTCAACTACTGCCTACGAATATAACGGCACGCTCGACTACAGTACCAACTATTTCTGGCGCGTCAAAGCCATTGAGATCAATGGACAGAATATTCCATCCGACTGGTCTGCCACGTTCAGTTTCCAGACCGAGTCAGCCCCGGCGCCTCAGGCAGCCGCGCCTGCCGAACCTGCCACGCCAGTATGGGTCTGGGTTATCATCGCCATCAGCGCTATCCTGGTTATCGTCACGCTCATACTTATCCTGAGCACCCGCCGATCGTAATTTGCTTTGGTTCCGGGCAGGCATGCGCTTGTAGTTCCACAGTCTACTGCTTGTACCGCGACTGAATAATAACATTGTCGGTTGGCTTCGCCAGGTTGGATAAAATCAGTAAATTGGCAGTGAGGATTTATAGGCATGTACGTATTAGGTATATCGGGCTCTCCCCGGAAGGGAAATACCGAGTGGATGGTAGAGCGGTTGTTAGATTTGCTGGCTGAAAGCGGCCACAGCACGGAGATCATTCTTCTCAGGAAATTGAATATTCGTAACTGTAATGGCTGTTTGGCCTGTGAGGCAGGGGGAAAAGATCGTAAAGGCATCTGTAAAATTCATGATGACATGCAGCAGGTTCTTCCCAAAATGCTGGCGGCTGATATTATCGTATTCGGTACGCCCGTCTATTTCGAGATGCTCTCAGGTATGCTGAAGAATTTCATGGACAGGACATGTCCGATCGCCGGTGATGCTGCTTTAAACACAAGAATCAGGAAACTGGCGAAGAAATTAGACAATTAACGATATTAACTGGATAGCGGCATAGGTGCTCATATGTTTGGTGCAATCTGGATACCGGTGGGTTTATTGCTTGGGTGCCTGCCATTTCAATCAGGACAATAGTGTAGTTTACCTCAGCCCCTTTATCTCATCCATCGCGAGCTTGAGAAGCGGTGTATCTGTTGAGTTGTTGATTGTTGCCTGAAAATCGGCTATCGCATTATCTTTTTGTCCGAGTACTTCGTAGCAGAGGCCGCGATAAAAATGGCCTTCTGCATTTTTCCCGTCAAGCTCAATAGCTATATTCAGGTCAGGCATGGCTTTATCGTATTCCTTGACTGAGTAATAGCTGGCTCCAAGGTGAGCGTAAATATCGCTGCTGTCAGTTACTAAGCCAATAGCCCGGCTCAGGTCTTCGATAGCCTGGTTATAATTTCCCATTTTGAAATAGCACCAGCCCCGGCTGTCCCAGATGTAGGCATTATTGGGGTCAAGCTCAAGGCCCTTGTTTATGTACGTCATCGCATCATCAAACCGGCCTTTTATCAGCAGGTAATAACCGTGGTTGTTATAGTCTGACCCCAGTTGACGGAGGGCCAGCACATGTTCACTGTCGGCCAGCGCCTGGTCAAGGTCACCTTTTTGATAATAGCACAGGCTTCGGACTGAGTAAGCTCCCGCCAGCAACTCCCGGCTAAAGGCGATGACCTTGCTGAAGTCGGAGATAGCTTTGTCCCATTCTGCCAGATTGTAATATATATATCCACGCCCGTAATAGCTTCTTGAATTAGTAGAGTCAATCTGCAAGGACTTGTTATAGTCCTGCAGGGCACGTTCATATTCTTTCTGACGTCGCAGGCACGATGCCCTGCCCCAGTAAGCCTCGCTGGAATTCGGGTACAGTTCAATGGCCTTGTTGTAATCAGCGTAAGCCAGGTCCGATTTGTTGGTATCGTAATACGATCGTCCGCGCCCCAGGTAGGCTGTCGCTAGCCCCGGATCGATCTCTATGGCCTTGCTGAAACTGGTAATGGCCTTATCGTAGTCCTTTTTATCGTAATAAATTTTCCCGCTGTCTACATATGTACCAGCCGACGGTCCGCAGCCCGATGAGAATATCGAGGTACAGATGATGATAAGGATAAATGCCGCTGACGCTAAACTCCTGCAAGTCACTAGTCTCGCTTTCAGGTGCGTTGCAATCGCATCCTTCTTGCCATGGCGCAAGGCGGCGGATGCTATTTTCATGGTTATACTCCCTGCTCCAGCGCTAATCCCGTTCTTATATCAATAACGCATTTATTGGTTCAGGCGTTGCATAAACCGGTTCATTTGCTGCCCGGTTCAATCAGGAAACCATACCCCGAAGTCGAAACATCCCAGGTGGATGTCGTCAAGCCTGTCTCCGCCGTATCAGGGAAAGCGTAATCTTCAAAGACAGCCTTTTTATACAGCAGCTTCGACTTTCCCGGTCCGATCAAAACAACGCCGAGAGTATCGGAATTGAAGGCCAGCCAGTATGTCGTGCCTGATTTTACAGGAGTGCTGGGTATGGATACATTGTTCCACTGGTTGGCTGCGCATTCTGTTGGGCTGTCGTTTGAATTCAATTTCTTGGCGGGCAGGTCGGTTTTTGCATCGCTCTCGTAAATAGCCGCCTTGACCTTCCCTGCCTTCGAACTGTAAACCTTGATTATATTGATCGTCCCGCTCTTATTAGGGGTGAGTTTAACGTAATGCACATTATCTTCGCCGCTGGCATATTTAAAATTGGTGATGTTATCACTGCCGCCGCACAGTTTTATAGGTATCAGCGGTAGTATTTTAGTGCCCGGGCTTTTTAGTGTTGCTGATATCCATAAAGGTGTTTGGTCGGCGTCTTTATTTTTGGTCAGGCGAACCTGGTTGCCGCCTTCTAAATTCATCGTATAGATCTCGTCATTTCCATCTGTATTTGAATAATATGCGATTCTGTTCCCATCGGGGGA
>JAPLHL010000281.1 GCA_026389655.1 Chloroflexota bacterium | reverse complement strand
GTTGTGCATGACATCACCGCCCGCAAACAGGTAGAAGCTGAACTGCAAAAAAGTCTACTCTCGCTCCAAAAAACGCTTAACGACACAGTAAGCGCCATGGCTAAAATACTGGAGTTGAAGGACCCGTATACATCCGGCCACCAGGTCCGGACAGCAAAACTGGCCACCGCTATCGGAAGAAAAATGAACCTGCCTGAAGAAACGATAAATACCATACACACCGGTACAATTATTCACGACATTGGCAAGATATACGTGCCGTCTGACATCCTGAGCAGACCGGGAAAGCTTAGCGACCTGGAATTCAAAATAATCCAGGCACACGCCCGTGGTGGCTATGATATTCTGAAAGATATTGAGTTTAATTCGCCTATTGCGCAGATCGTTTTGCAACACCATGAAAGGATCGATGGCTCCGGTTACCCACAGGGCTTAAAAGATGGCGAGATATTATTGGAAGCAAAGATTTTGGCCGTAGCCGACGTAGTGGAAGCCATGTCCTCTTACAGACCTTACCGTCCGTCAATGGGCGTTGACAAGGCATTGGACGAGATCAAGTCCAACCGGGGTATTAAGTACGACGCTACGGTCGTGGACGCTTGCACTGAGCTCTTTACTAAAGACAATTTTACCTTTCCGGCCGTGTCATAACGCAGTCATATGCCGCCTGCCACCCGGCAGAAGCACGTATTAGGTTTCTTCATATAACCACACAAAACAGTATTGTATTGACTTTCAGGGTTAGGCAATATATGCTGTAACCAACTTAATATTTAAGCAAGGCACCCAGGGGTGACCCTGGCCTAAAAGGAATGCAAACCGGTGTGATTCCGGTACAGTCCCGCCTACTGTAATAGTCAGAACGCCACCTTGCTGATAGAAGCTACCTCCGCGGAGTCAGGGGGTGGGATTTGTTATTTTATAATGATCCCCCTGCTCTTGGAGCAGGGTTTTTTTGTTTGTAGCTCAATAATATGACATTAATTGATCAACAGATGAGATGGAGATTATGGCCGGACTATTGATTTTACTGGCTGCGCTGCTGCTGGATATATCAACCGGAGAGGCGCCAAACCGCTTTCACCCGGTAGCATGGCTGGGCAATTTTATTTCATTGCTGTTGAAGACCAGGCCCCTCACTGGAAAAGTAAAACAGACCATCTACGGTATAACCGTAGTGGTTTTCACTGCGCTGATTATTGCGGCGCCGGTCTATTTTCTATTGTATTACGTGCAGAACCTGAATACCGTTTTATACACAATCGTATCAGCATACCTGCTGAAGAATACTTTTTCCCTGCGCGGCCTCTGGCAGGCAGTGCAGAGGGTGAAAACAAGCCTGCAATCGGCAGCCATAACAGAAGCACGCACTGATGTCAGGGCATTAGTGCATCGCGACCCTGACCACCTTAATGACAAACAATTAATATCTGCGGCAATCGAATCATGCGCAGAAAATCTGTGCGACAGTTTCGTGGCGCCGCTTTTCTATTTCGCCATATTCGGAGTTCCCGGAGCAATCGTTTACCGGATAGTGAATACTTTCGACGCCATGATAGGATACCATGGCGAATGGGAGTATACCGGCAAATTCGCCGCCCGTCTCGATGATATCCTTAACTACATTCCCGCACGCCTGAGCGCAATATTTATTCTGGCAGCAGCCGCTCTGTGCAAAACCAGGCCTGCGTCCGGTTGGAAAACGATGCTTGCTTATCACAACAAAACCGAAAGCCCCAACGCCGGATGGACAATGAGCGCCATGGCTGGTTCCCTCAATGTTGTGTTGGAAAAAGCCGGCCATTACAGGCTGGGCAACGGAGAGCATGAACTGTCTTTAGCCGCTATTAGTGAGTCCCAGACAATTATGCTGGTAGCAGCTTCTATTTGCGGAATCCTGGTCATCGGTAAGGAGGTGCTTGTTGCTGCCATCTCCTAAACCCCATATAGAGAACATAAAGCCAGTATTTCATGGTGGAGCCGGCTTTATCAAAAGGGAAAACGCTGAATACAATGACCTTGAAACCCTGGATTTCAGCACATGCTGTAACCCTTATGGTCCACCGAAAATTGTCCGCATGGCCCTGCGCAAAATCGACATTGAGCATTATCCTGATCCTGAATCCGGCAAATTGATCCGCCTGCTTTCGAATAAGTTGGGAATAACACCTGACAGCCTCATTGCAGGAAGCGGTTCGACCGAATTGATCAGGCTGGCTGCGAGTACTTATTTCAGCCCCGGTGATGCCGTGGTAATTCCCTGCCCGACATATGGAGAATATGAGCTTGCCAGCACAATCGTAAACGCCCGTATCGAGAAATTTTATGTCAATGAAAAAGATGACTTTAAAATCGATTGCGATGAGTTTATTTCTTTCGCAAAATCACAAAATCCAGCCGGTATCTTTTTATGCAATCCCAACAACCCAACCGGCCAATACCTCGGTTTGAGCTACATGAAAAAAATCCTGAAGTCATTTCCTGACACACTCATCATCCTTGATGAAGCATATATTGCTTTCACGGATAACGCCTGGGACTCACATAGCCTGCTAAAAAGAAACAACCTTCTCATAGTAAGATCAATGACCAAAGATTATGGAATTGCCGGCCTGCGCATGGGCTACGGAATGGCATCCGCCGCTATAGTCGCAAATTTGAAGAAAGTGCGGCCCCCATGGAATGTGAATTCAGCAGCTCAAGCCGCGGGAGAAGCAGCGCTATCATGTGACGACTACCTTACACAGTGCACAGACCGGATACGCAGGTCCAAAAATTATCTGACCGGGGAGCTGGCAAATATGGGCTATAAAGTCATCCCCACCAGCACAAATTTCTTCTTATTTAAAGCCGGGGACGCCAACCATTTCCAAAAACGAATGCTTGCTAAAGGAATCCTTGTGAGAGACTGTACATCATTCGGACTGCCGGAATATGTACGCGTAGCGCCACTTAAAAGAACACATTGCCAGAGATTCATTAAGGCTGTTAAAGAAATGCGGGCAGGGAACTGATGACAGCGAAGACATTGATGATCCAGGGAACAGCATCTTCTGCCGGGAAAAGCATTATGGTCACCGCGTTGTGCCGTATTCTTAAGCAGGACGGATACAGTGTAGCTCCATTTAAAGCACAGAACATGGCGCTTAATTCATTCGTTACAACAGAAGGGGGTGAAATAGGCAGATCACAGGCATGCCAGGCGGAAGCAGCCGGCATTGAACCCTCAGTCCATATGAATCCAATCCTGCTTAAACCACAGGCGGATTCTACATCACAGGTAATAATACTCGGGAAAGCGACCGGAACATCAGGCGCGTTGGACTATTATAAGGACAACTTGCAACTCATACCGAAAATCGAGGAGTCGTTAAAAGAACTCACTTCTAAATATGATGTCGTCCTGATAGAAGGCGCCGGAAGCCCTGCTGAAATCAACCTCCTCGAGAAAGATATTGCAAACATGCGCATCGCAGAGTTAGCAAATGCGCCTGTAATACTGGTTGGAGATATCGACAGGGGCGGAGTTTTTGCTTCGATAGTTGGTACAATGGAGCTTCTTCCTGAAGATTGGCGTCACCTGGTGAAAGGCTTTGTGATCAACAAATTCCGCGGCGATATTTCATTGTTGGACCCCGGCCTGGACTTCCTTGAAAAAAAGTTCAGCAGACCGGTGCTGGGTGTCGTCCCCTATATCAGGAACATCGGGGTCGCTCAGGAAGAT
Source organism: Chloroflexota bacterium (assembly GCA_026389655.1). Lineage (GTDB taxonomy): Bacteria > Chloroflexota > Dehalococcoidia > GIF9 > UBA5629 > JAFGLP01. The sequence continues at coordinate 38 of JAPLHL010000281.1, read as the reverse complement.
TCCGTATACCTTGACGAACGGATATCAGAGAATCGAAG
>JAPLHL010000546.1 GCA_026389655.1 Chloroflexota bacterium | reverse complement strand
TTTTGGTTTGAAAGTAATTATACTGGTGCCCAAAGGTAAGATCGCCATTGGTAAGATGGCCCAGGCCATAGCTTATGGGGCTGAGATAATTGCCGTTGAGGGTAATTTCGACCAGGCGCTGAAAGTGACCCGTATCCTGGCTGATAAATATCCCATAACCCTGGTAAACTCATTAAATCCTTATCGTATTGAGGGACAGAAGACTTCTTCATTTGAGATAATTGACGATCTGGGTTACGTGCCTGACTACCTCTTTATCCCGGTGGGCAACGCAGGGAATATTACCGCCTACTGGAAAGGTTTCAAGGAATGGAAAAACTGCGGGAAGGTTGATAAAACTCCCGTAATGATGGGCTTTCAAGCGGAGGGTGCTGCACCCATAGTTAAAAATATGATCGTTGAAGCGCCGCAGACAATAGCGACTGCAATCCGTATAGGCAATCCTGCAAGCTGGAAGAGCGCTGTAGCAGCAAGAGACGAATCGGGTGGCATCATCGATAGCGTCACTGACGATGAAATACTTGCTGCATATAAGCTTATGGCTGGTAAGGAAGGCGTATTCGGGGAGCCGGCGTCGGCTGCACCCTTGGCAGGCCTGCTGAAACTGGTCAAGCAGGGTAAGAGCTTCAAGGGGAAAAGGATTGTCTGCATCGTAACCGGAAACGGGTTGAAGGACCCCGATATTCCAACTAAATATGTGAAGCCGTTCCCTGAACTGCCGGCTGACCTTGAAGTGATTGAGAAACACCTCGGATTGAAGAAATAGGTTCCCGTTCTTAGAGAGGAGGATCGTCATGTTGAAGGTTGTTGCGGAGAACGCAGGGGCATTCTATCAACATTATCCCAGGGCTGCCACTATTGTCACAGTCAATTACTCGGGCAGGAAAAATGCTATGGCCGTTGCATGGCACTGCCCGATGTCTTTTAATCCACCGTACTATGGTATTGCAGTCTCGCCGAAGCGCTATACTTATAATATGATCACGGAAAGTAAACAGTTCGGCGTTAACTTCATGCCATATGAGAAAATCGAGGCCGTAGCTGCCGTTGGCGGAAGTAGCGGCAGCTACACGGATAAGTTCACCGAGTTTAATTTGGCAGAAGACTCGGCGGTTAAGTTGGATGTGCCGATTATCCGGGATGCTTACGCAGCGTTTGAGTGCAGGGTAATTGATAACCGGGTTTTTGGTGATCATGCCTGGATAATAGGTGAGATAGTAGCCGTGCACACTGCTGAGAGTGTATTCAAAGAGGATGGTGTACTTGATCTAAATGTTGTGCAGCCGGCCCTTTATCTGGGTGGTGATACTTATTGCTCCGCTGATAAGACCACGATCAAGTTTTTGGATAAAGATATATACGGTAAAAAGTAAATATAATTTTAAGAAAGGCAATAAATAAACATAATGTTGGATGGCGATAAAATAGAAAAAGCGATGTTGGATATCATCGAGGCAATAGGTGAGGATCCGAAGCGTGAAGGCCTTGTAGATACGCCGAGAAGACTGCGGGAGATGTACGCAGAGCTATTCTCGGGTATTCAAATGGATGCACGTGAAGTGCTTGCTTCGGGTTTTTCGGCCGGGCACCGTGAGATGGTAATTGTTAGAGATATACCATTTCATTCCATGTGTGAACATCACTTTTTACCCTTCTATGGTGTAGTCCATATCGGTTATATTCCGAATTCTAATGGACGGGTAGTAGGTGTCAGCAAGTTGGCTCAGGTGGTTGAGATCTATTCTAGACGTCTGCAGTTACAGGAGAGGATGAACAAGCAGATTGCCGATGTGATTATGGATTCGCTGAAGCCGGATGGGGTAGGTGTAGTAATACAGGCGGAGCATCTTTGCATGATAATGCGTGGTATAAAAAAGCCTGGTACCAATGTGATCACATCCGCTATGCGCGGTGGTTTTGAAAGACGCCCGGCCACACGGGCTGAATTCATGTCCCTGATACAGGGAAAATAAGTTTATTCGTGACGCAATGATTCGATAGGGTCGAGTTTTGCTGCCCTGAATGCAGGGTACGTTCCAGAGATGATACCCGTGAAGATTGCCACTACAAGTGCGATCAAGATAATATCCATTGAAATAGGCGCGCTGACAGGCATATTATTCATTGTTTGCCCGCTTATCGCAATTGAACCCAGTCCCGCGATTATGAGCCCGATCACACCTCCGGAGAGGCTGAGTAAGGCTGATTCCACAAGGAACTGAATAAGAATATCGCGGCGTCTTGCTCCAATTGCCTTGCGTATGCCGATTTCGCGGGTGCGCTCTGTAACGGAAACCAACATGATGTTCATGATCCCGATGCCGCCTACTATGAGTGAAATGCTGGCTACGCTGGCCAGAAAAACCTGGAAGACCGCCATCGACTGTTGCATACGTTTGAGGATTTCCTGCATGTCGATAACGTTAAAGTCATTCTCCTCCCCTTCCCTTATATGGTGGCGTTGTTGCAGTATTTGCGAGATCTGGTCTTTAGCTGTGTTAACAACACTGGTACTGGCTGCCTCGGCTACTATGGTTTGCACAGGGTGCCCCTGTGGTGTAGTCTCAATTCCGAACCTGGCTTGCATGGTCGAAAGGGGGATCATGATGAAATTATCGGCACTACCGCCCATAAATCCCCCGCGCGATTCGAAAATGCCTATAACGTCAAACTTACGCCCGCCCATTCGTATTGTCTCGCCGATAGGATTGACAGTACCGAAAAGGTCGGTAGCGGCTTGCGCACCGAGTATGCACACACTTGCATCCCTGTGCTCGTCCTGGTCATTGAAAAAATTACCCTTAGCCACTTTATAGTTCAGAATATCCTGAATTGCCAATGTAGTACCCATGACGCTGATGGTTCTTATTTGGTTACCGTAAACGGCTTTGAACATTTGATTGTACATTGGTGCAACCGCTATGACCGCAGGAGCTTTGTTCACATTGCTCAATGCTTCTGCATCTTCCTGTGTAAGAGTGCCCACCGGTCTTACTCCTCCCATCAACTGGCGGCTGGAACCTGATACATAAATAGCATTTGCTCCCATATTTTCAAATATAGACGTCATAGCTGCCTGCTGGCCCCTGCCAAACGATACCAGGAAAACAACAGCTCCCACGCCAATTACAATGCCCAGGATAGTGAGAAAGGAACGTAGCTTGTTTGCCATCAGCGCCTGCCAGGCTGATAGGAAATGCTGGGCAAGGTTCACTTTTTGGTCTCCTTGACTATTTGTCCGTCACGCAGATAAATGGTTCTCTGGGTAAACTTGGCTATGTCCTCTTCATGCGTGACGATTACAATAGTGATACCTTTATTATTAAGCTCTTTCATGAATTCCATAATGCTGTGGCTCGTGCGGGTATCCAGGTTCCCGGTTGGTTCGTCAGCCAGGATTAAAGGTGGGTCGTTGACAAGGGCACGAGCGATAGCTACACGCTGCTGTTCCCCGCCGGACATTTCGTTTGGCTTGTGATGAGCACGCTGATCTATACCGACTGCCTCCATGGCCTTAATAGCACGTGCATGCCTGTTCTTTGTGGCGCTATAAATCAAAGGCAGTTCTGCGTTCATGGCAGCATTCAACCGTGGCAGTAGATTGTAGGATTGGAATACAAATCCTATCTTCTGATTGCGTACTTTAGCCAGTTGGTCGTCAGTCATGCGGCTGACATCAATGCCGTCCAATTCGTATGTCCCTGAAGTGGGCCGATCAAGACAGCCGATTACGTTCATAAGGGTAGATTTGCCGGAGCCGGAAGGTCCCATGATCGATACCATCTCCCCTGCTTCGATATCCACATTGATATGGTCTAGTGCATTCACCTGTACATTTCCAATTTGATAAATCTTCACTATACTGCCGAGATGAATTAAAGACATAACTGATCAACCTCCCCACTATTAATTGTAATTACTTTAGTGCTTCGACAAGTACTCTTTCTCCCTCTTTAAGTCCCGATACGATCTCTGTCATCTTTTTATTCTGCATGCCGATTGTTACAGGCCGTTTTGCAGTTGCTGCCGTGGCTGGGTCAGTTACTAAATCTACCCAGTAATCGCCGGAGAGTCCCTTGATGGCCCGGTTGGGTACCTGAAGGACGTTGTCTCGTTTTCCTATGACGATATCAGCCGTGGCGGTCAGGCCTCCTCTCAAGTCGGTGGTATTCTCGGACTGGTCCAGGTAGACCTCTACTGGGAAGTTGACCACGCCTGCTTGCAGTGTGCCGAAGGGGGAAACAAAAGTCACGTGACCGTTAAGCTTCTGCCCGGGAAGGGCATCGACGGTGAGGATAACAGACTGTCCGACTTTGACCTTGGTGATATCGATTTCATCGATAACGCCCGTCATCCTGATGGTCTTGGTATCCACCAGGTAGACGGCAGTTTTGGAGGAGTAATCGAACTGGGATAGCTGGTCGTTGACTTTAACGTCGACGGCGACAATAGTTCCGTCGAAGGGTGCAATGATTTCAGTTTTAAGCAGTTCCTGCTTGGCTTTATTGAGGTTGATCAGGGCGGTCTCGATGTTGATGTTGTAATTGCGCAGGGTTTGAGGGTTAAGGCCGGCGCGGTAAATGGTCTCACTCTCGTCCAAAATCATGTTGCTCATGAGCAGGTCATGCTTGGCCATGCGCAATTTTTCCGATACCTTGACGCGGTCGTAGCTATCCTGGTAAATCATGGTCTCGATGTCGGAGATGGCGTCCAGCACCTGTCGGGAGATGGCCAGTGAGGTGGATGTATCGGGATAGGTATAGGCGCCTGGAAGGCGTGAATTCTGTTTGACGATGGTATGTGCTTCGTCGAGGGCGACGGTCAGGGCCTCAATAGAGGAGAGGGCTGCGGTATAATCGCCGGATTCAATCAGGGAGCGAAGGGAAGCCAGGCTGTTGAGTTGGGCGTCGAGGACGGCGGCGACCTGATCGAGTTCGGGGAAAATGGGGACAGGTTGGTTAAGGGCATTGTACTGGGTCTGGGTAGTATCGAGCTTGGGGTCGGCATAGACCGACCTGGCGGCCGTGAGGTCATAACCTGCCATGGAGAGATCGGATGCCGCAGCGGCGTATTTAGCATTGGCCAGGTTAGCTTTGGCAGAGGCGATTTCCTCCTGTGCCTGTTCGAAGCGCAGGAGAGCGGTGGCCAGCGAGTAGAAAGTGGGATAGCGGCTGCCGCAGCAGGTCTGGACAACGCTGGTATTGCTCAGCCGGGATGTCCTTGACGGTGCCCGGGGTGCCGAACTTGAGGCGTACCTGGTTGGGCATGTCGAGGTTGCCGTCGGAGGAGACGGAGAGGATAAGGTCTCCGCGTGTTGTAGAAGCCATCTGGCTGGGGAGGATTTCCTTTTTCTGCTGGGCGCACGACGAAAAGATAACAGCCAGCAATGTGATCAGCGTGATCGCCGGAATTAACCTCTTTCTCATATCAGGACTCTCCATAACTATGCTTCTATAACAACGCAATTAGGAACACGCGTTAAATTCGTGTAATTTTACATCACACATAAAAGCCGATCAACCTTGTTAGTGTATAGTATTTGTCCAAACTACTCGACTATCTCCACTGACCAATTTTCGTTTATCCATACTCCAAGGATTGTCTTAACTGGCAATTTCCAGGAGCGCAGGATTTTTACACAGTCCTTGACCTGTTTGATATGTTCTTCTTTTGAAACGGGATTGCCGGCACAGTCATCATGCGCCGCAATAAGAACGGTTTCCGAGCCATGCGCATTTACTGAGATGAGGACGCGTGACTTTATTGATTCCACTTGCTCGGGTTTGCCCTGGGTGAGTATTTTGTCCGGCCCTGGCTCTGTGATGGTGTCAATATAATCAAGTGAGTATTTCTGTTTGAGCCAGTTGTTTACGGGTAACTGTGCACGGCCGTCCACGCAGTTGATAGCGGTGCCGAATTTACCTTTGTGCATTGATTTGTGCCTTCCTTAAAGAGATATTTCAATCAAATTGCCGGTTAAGTTCACAACTTTCCACTTATCCCCAAAAAGGCGAAATAGATCGCAAATACGACAACGGTAACAACAGCAACAGCGGCTGCGAATATGACCACGCGGAAAACCTGGAACTTGCTCCCCAGGAAACCGCCCAATGATAACACGAGGCACGCAAGCAAAACTATTGCGAATATGTAGGTTACCATCTTCGGATCTGGCATGGCTACCTCCTATCTGGGCTTAAATAAATCTGCTTATGAATAAAAGCACGCCGATTAAAATTGCACAGCCGGCTATCAGTATTAAC
>JAPLHL010000395.1 GCA_026389655.1 Chloroflexota bacterium | reverse complement strand
AGACATAAACCATCAGCAGGATAAAAGAGCCCAGCAGCATGGCGATGTCTATGGCCCGTCCTTTAAAGAATGAAGCGCCTGAATTTATGCCCCATGCTTTGTTCAATGCATTGCGCAGGGCATTGAAAAAAGAAGATGCGCTCCAAATGAATGCCAGGATGGCGATGATGCCTGTTTCCGCTCTTGCGTTGACCACCTCGTGCAGGTTTTTTTCTAACATGCCTCTGGCCACGGGTATAAGGTTGCCCAGCGCATTAATTACCCCGTTTTCGAAGCGGGTAGATTCCATGAAAAATCCTGCAATGGATAGCATGGCCAGGGCAAAGGGGAATATTGAGAAGAGCAGGTAATAGGCTACCGCCGCAGCCAGCAGGCTGCCCTTGTCCTCCGTGAACTTAGCGATTGTCTCGGTTAATAGCGAGACTATCTTGTTGTTTCTAATTTTTTCCCATTGTTTCATGACTGTTTCCTCTTAGGGAACGCTTTTGCTGCATGCCTAATATATTATCAGATTTCACCGGTGTATTATGCAGGTATAAATTGACTTATACAGTACAATTAACATGTAACAGCAGATTGTCAGGAGGAGAGTATGGAAGAGCAAAAATCGCCGGAAAATAAAAAGGCTGCCGATAACTTGAACGATATGTTTGAGGCATTGGGAAGTGCAATGAGCCAGATTTTCAATGATCCCAAGCTGAAGGAAAAGGCCAAAGATCTGGGCAAAGCTGCTAAAGAATCAGCCGAAACCCTCTGAGAGAGGTTCAAAGACGAGGACGTCCAGGCAAAATTCAAAGAAGTAGGAAAGGCAGCGCAGGCTTTTGGAAAGAATGTATCCGACCTGTTCTCGGAGAGCAAAAGTAAAACAGAAAACGGTGAAAAACCGGCGGAGTAATAGCCTGGCGACTGGATGCTGGCACCGGATATTAAGAGTCGGCGCTTTTCTTTGAATTAGTTTGCAACATTTGCGTATAGGCGACTGCTGCGCCGATTGCGGCCGCACGTTTGCTCTGGTCGAATACCTGGGAGAGTTTTTCTTCAAGCGGTTGCTCCCTCGCCATGATGGCTCGCATATCGTCGATAAGTGTAGTCTCCTGGGTAATAAAGTGGGTGCCCAATTCACCGCTCTGGAAACGTTTGTTTTCCATAACGGCTTTATGGAAAGGTATGTTGGTCTTTACACCTACTATGACATACTCGTACAGAGCGCGTTTCATCCTCTGAATGGCCTCGTCCCGTGTCCGTCCCCAGGCTACCAGCTTGGAGATCATGGGGTCGTACATGGGGGATATCGTATAACGTGTGTGTACGCCGCTGTCCACGCGTATTCCCACACCGCCCGGTGAGCGGTAGCCCCTCAGCTTTCCAGGTGAAGGGACGAAGTTATTGAGCGGGTCTTCGGCGTTGATACGACATTCGATCGCCCAACCGTTCATATGAACGTCCTGCTGCTTTATATCCAGCTTTTTGCCCGAAGCTATCAGCAGTTGTTCCTTTAGAATGTCGATGCCCGTCACCATCTCGGTAACCGGGTGCTCAACCTGTATGCGGGTATTCATCTCCATGAAATAGAAGTTGCCTTTGGAGAATATGAATTCTATGGTGCCTGCACTCTCGTATTTGATCTGGCGAGCGGCTTTTACCGCAATCTCGCCCATGCGGGCACGTAACTCAGGTGTGAGGGCGGGTGACGGAGCTTCTTCTATCAGCTTCTGGTGACGCCGCTGGATAGAGCATTCCCTTTCTCCCAGGTGGATTACGTTGCCGTGCGCATCGGCAAGCACCTGGAACTCTATATGGCGCGGGTGTTCTATATACTTCTCGATATAAATTTCAGGCATGCCAAACGTGCTGGCTGCTATCTTGCTCGAATTTTCCAGGCCTTTTTTAAGATTATCCTCGTCACGCACAATGGTCATACCGATACCGCCCCCGCCCCCGGATGGCTTGATAATCACGGGATAACCTATTTTTATTGCAATTTCACGTGCTTCCTCAAACTCGCTGACGCAATCCTGCGTACCTGGTGTTATCGGCACTCCGGCCTTTGTCATCTCCTTCCGGGCTGCGATCTTATTGCCCATCAGCTCTATTACCCTGCTTGAGGGGCC
>JAPLHL010000390.1 GCA_026389655.1 Chloroflexota bacterium | reverse complement strand
CTTCATCCCATTGCGCTGGCTGAGCTTGGATTGATCGAAGCGCTGCGGCGGCAGGTAGAGGGTTTCAATAGAGAAAACGGGGGCAGGTGTGATTTCCGCATCGTGGGCAGCATGAATAGCCTCTCACTAATACAGGAAGTCAGTATTTACCGTATAATACTAGAGGCAATGAATAACATAAGGAAGCACGCCAAAGCATCTCACGTTGACCTCGTTCTTAAGTTTGATTTAGAATATGCAAGCGTTGAAGTTGTTGATGACGGTCAGGGTTTTGACCTGTCGGGAGCTTTGAGCGACAAAGTAGCGAAAAGCAGTATAGGTTTGATTACTATGAGAGAAAGGGCTGAAATGCTGGGGGGCAGAATGGATGTAGATACTGCCCCTGGCAATGGAACGAAAATATTCGTGACGTTGCCCATATCAAGGTCCAGTGAGAATACGATGACTAGTGCGCTTATGGCGGGAAATGAGTAATAATAAAAGATCGATTAGAGTAATGCTGGTAGACGACCAGCAACTGGTGCGCGAGGGACTCAGGCGGATGCTGGAGTTGGACGATGAGATCGAGGTGATCGGAGAAGCTACATCCGGCGAAGAAGCCCTTATTAAAACAGATGAATGGGGACCTGACATTATATTAATGGATGTGCGGATGCCCGGCATGGGCGGTATTGAGGCCACCCGGCAGTTAAAGGCCAAAGAATGCAAGGCGAATATTATTATCCTGACTGTCTATGAAGATAAGTACCTTGCCCAGGCGGCGGAAGCCGGTGCGGTGGGGTATTTGTTAAAGGACATAGGACGGGAAGAGTTATCAAGGTCAATCAAACTGGCCTTTGAAGGTCAATCCCCCTTTGCTCCTTCGGTCACGCGTACCCTGTTTACGCAGTTCGGCAACGTAGCCCAATTGAGCCGTAATTCGCTGCTGACACCCAGGCAGCTTGACATATTAAGATTGGTTGCCGCCGGCATAACGAACAGGGAAATAGCAGGTAAGTTGTGCGTAAGCGAAGCAACCGTTAAAAGGGAAACCAATACTATTTTCGCCAAGCTGGAAGCAGTGGACCGCACACAGGCAGTAGCCGAGGCCTACCGCAGAAACATGCTCTGATACCCCATAAATAGCCGCACTGAAAGCCCTTGAAAAAGGGCTTTTTTTATTTCCTCTTTTTTTAAGAACTCAGACAGCCCGTCCACGATCATGGTGTCAAACTAATGAGCTAGTACGGTCATGACTTTTGTACTATTTGGGACTTACCGCTCAGGGTCGTCCATGACAAAATAGTACAAAACAGGGGATTACGAATCGAGAGTATCAAATTACATAGGAGGGACATGATTACACGGTCTTCGAGCGTATTTAAAGAGTCAACTGATAGCCTTGTTGAAGACGCGATTCGTGTATTGGTGGTTGACAGCAGTGAGGCCATGCGAGAAGGCATCCGCCACATGCTTGCCGGCGATGAAAGTATAAAAGTGGTAGCTGAAGCCCGCAACGGAAAAGAGGCATTGGAGCTGGTTGAGAAGATCACACCGGACATTGTTATCCTGGACGGCAGCCTGCGGGGAACGGATAGCACTAAAGTGATTTCATACATTAAGGAATGTTCACCACTGGTAGGAATTATTGTTCTTAATGACCAGCAGAGCTTCCTTGTACCGGCGATAGAAAATGGGGCATCCGGTTTTCTTTCCGGTGATGTCGGACGCAATGATCTCATTGGCGCAATCCGCATTGTACATCTCTGGCGTATGGTCTTATTTCAGCAGGGGAGCAATTTTACACTTGTTAAATTATAGGTTTACGGACACTTTACTTGAGATAACCACAAGGAGGTGGATACAAGTTCAATGTGAATAAACATAAACGAAATCTTCAGGAGGTGAAGGCCTATCCGGGACAATGGTAAATAAATGGTTAAATGACACGGCAAATAGAATAAATGAGAAAAATCAACCAAATAAGCCAAATAAGGAGGAAAACAAATGATTAAGTTAATGAAAGCAATGAAAAACTTACACAGGGAAGAAAAAGGTATGACCGGCCTTGAGACCGCCATCATCCTAATCGCCTTCGTAACAGTTGCAGCAGTATTCGGTTATGCAGTACTGAGTGCAGGCCTTTTCTCAGCTGAGAGGGGCAAGGAAACCATCTATGCCGGCTTGAACGAAGCCAAGAGCAACATGGAACTTTCAGGCTCGGTAATAGGCCTGGGTGATGCTGCTGTTCCCCCAACCAAAGTTAGTAAGATCAAGTTCACTGTCAAAAATGCTATCGCTGGTAACCCGATCGATATGACGGAATGTGTGGGCGATAACGCCACCAACGCCAACAAATGTGTAATCAGCCTTACTACCGCTAAAGATTACCTGAACAATATCAAATGGACTAAGGCCGCCATCGGCGACGCCGATACTGACAACCTACTTGAGAACGGCGAGCAATTCGAGGTCACTATTGATCTCACAAGCCTTGGCGACGCGGGCAGCCTGACCGAGGACCTGACGGCCAATAAAGTCTTCAACCTGCAAGTAAAACCGTCCCTTGGCTCCACCATCACCATCCAGAGGACACTGCCTCCGTCAATCGAGAAAGTGATGGATCTCCACTAAGCATAGTGTTAATTTAGGACAAATAAGGAGGAAACAAATGATTAAGTTAATGAAATCAATGCAGAATCTACACAGGGGAGAAAAAGGTATGACCGGCCTTGAGACCGCCATCATCCTGATCGCCTTCGTGACAGTTGCAGCAGTATTCGGTTATGCCGTACTGAGTGCAGGACTCTTCTCGGCTGAGAGGGGCAAGGAAACCATCTATGCCGGCTTGAACGAAGCCAAGAGCAACATGGAACTTTCAGGCTCGGTAATAGGCATGGGCGACACGGATAACACGACTGTTCTCGGCAAAATTAAGTTCACAGTCAAAAATGCTATAGCCGGAAACCCGATTGATATGACCAAGTGCGATGGCACCACGAACGCTACTAACAAATGCGTCATCAGCCTCACTACCGCTGATGATTACCTGAACAACATCAAATGGGATAAGGTCGCCATCGGCGCCGCCGATGCTGACAACCTGCTTGAAACCGGCGAGCAAATGGAAGTCACCATTGATCTCGCAGATCTTGGCGATTCTTGTACCCTGAGCGAAAACCTGACGGCCAATAATGTATTCAACATACAGGTAAAACCGTCACTTGGTTCCACCATCACCATCCAGAGGACACTGCCTCCGGCAATCGAACCGGTAATGGATCTCCACTAAGAATAAATACACGTGAAATAGCTACTGCTTTACAGGTGGTAATGTGAAAAGTGGGCATCCGCTAATACGGATGCCCACTCCGAAAAAGGGGTAATAAAATGAATGAAGAACAAAGAATAAAACTAGTGGAAGAGGAACTGAAAATCCTGAAAAATGAGGTCAAGACGATCTTACTCGATATCAGGGAACAGTACCTTAATATACAGAACCCCTTTAATATCAACATGAATACGGGCACACCACCCGCAGGAGCTAACCCCGACTCAAGGGACAAACCAACTGATGTGCCGACCAATGAATTGGATTTGGCAAAGGATGACCTTTCCGCCGCTCCAGTTGATGGTATGAACGCCGACCTTTCCTTTGGCAAGCCATTTACCGACCTGTCTGCAGGCATAGAAGCTGAGAAGTCCGGTTTTCAGGGACCGACAATGGACCTTCCAGGGGCGGGTCCCTCTTCCGGACCAGGCCCGTCAGCGGAGACGGCGCCTGAGGAAGCTGTAGAAGATGAAGAAGAGCAGCCACAGAAGAGCAAAAGCAAGAAAAAGGGAAAGAATGTCCCGGAAGTCGACCCGGATTCTGATGAGTCTGAAGGAGAAGACATTCTGGCCAATACAAAGCCGGTGAGTCCGAAAAACGGTAAGAAAAAGAGTCCGAGCATCCTGATAAGCGGCACTCGCGCTGACCTGGTAGTAATAGCCGGTCTGACGCAATGGGTCGACCAGGCTTCAGGCAAGTTGGGAAAAGACAGGACGGAAGCGCTGGTGGAAATGTCAACCGCCATGGGGCGGATTCCAGAGAATATAAAGGACGTTCTGATCAGGATGGTACGTATATCACGTTATGAGTCAACCAGCGTACAATCCCCAACCGCTACAGATTACCTGGCTACACTGGCGCAACTTGAAAGTCTGATGGGTGGTGAGCAGATCCAGGATAATGCACTGCTGTCGATCCTCTCGATGATGAAGGAGTCCAACCGTGGATAAAGTGCTTGTAACACTCCTGCTTATTATCGGAGGTGTTGTATGCTGCATGGTTGTTATAAATGCCATCATGCCGGCGATTACACAAAGCACAGGTGCAATTGCTGATGCCAGCGGTAAAATCGACGACAGGATCCGCTGCCAGGTGCAGATAATAGAGGTATCCGATAACGGCAGTGAAGTATACGTATGGATCAAGAATATCGGCGCTTCCCGCATTGGCGGAATAAGCAGCAGCGATATATTTTTCGGTCCCGAAGGTAACTTTGCACGGATACCCTTTGATCAAACGGGCACAACCAAACCTAGCTGGGGTTATGCCATAGAAAGCGGCGCTGAATGGGGCCCGACGGCTACCGTGAAAATCACTATTTATTTATCATCGGCGCCTTCAGGATCTTACTATTTTAAAATCGTACTTCCGAATGGTATTTCGGACCAGGATATTTATAGTACAAGTATTGGAGTACCATGGAAAATTTCGCTATCACACTCGTTTGCATCGCACTGCTAATTATTGGTGCGCTGTCCCTCTCGATGAGTGCGTTGAATGCTATAAATACTATGTCAGACGCATTTAGGGAGCAACAACATCACGTGTGAAAACAGCGTTACCACCGATAGCGGCGCAACGGTCAGGATGTATGTTCACAACGATGGTAAGACAGCGCTAAGGAATTATGGCGCATGGGATGTGATAGTCCGTTACCAGGACGGAAGTACGGACTGGATACCATATTCAGCGGCAACCCCGGGCTGGCAGACCGACGGCTTTTTTTTTTCAGGGAAGTCCGGAGATCTACGGGCCCAATATTCTTGACCCGCGAGAGGACATGCGGATAGTAATAAGACTGTCTCCCGCTGTCACCGATAATACAACTAATCTGGCGACGGTGGTAACTCCCAATGGGGCAAAAAGTGAGCTTACATTTGGTTGGTAAGAGTATGGAAAAGCAAATTTGGTAAGGGGATAAGATGACCAAAATACTATCATCTGATGAAGAAGAACGGTCGCAAGACGAAATAATCTGTACGGGGCACTCCGAGATTGATAAAAGGCTCGGTGGTGGAATCCCCGTTGGGTCCTTAACCCTGATCGAGGGACAGTCCGACGCGGGTAAATCGGTGCTGTCACAGCAGATGATGTGGGGCGCCCTGAATGCACACCACAGGGTGTTGCTTTTCACTACGGAGAACACTGTCAAGAGTATGCATTCACAGATGGAAAGCCTTGGTTTGGGTATCCTGGATTCCCTGTTGCTGGGATGGATAAAGATCTTCCAGGTGGAGGCCTCAAAAATGAAAGCAACCAATACATTTTCGACGATTATATCCGGAATAATGGCCTATCCAACTTACAAGTTGATAGTAGTAGACTCTCTGACACCGGTCATAGCACATACGTCTGTTGAGCAGATAATTGACTATTTTGAGACGTGCAAGAAATTGTGTGACGGGGGTCGCACAATCATCAACATCACACATACATATGCCTTTGATGAACAAGTCCTTATCCGTATACGGTCTGCCTGTGACGCACATTTCAGGCTAAGGATAGAGGAGGTCGGTGATAAGCTGGTCAAGGTGCTTGAAGTCGCCAAGGTGCGCGGCGCAGATAAAAATACCGGCAATATTCTGAGCTTCGATGTGGACCCTGGAATCGGGATGCGTGTCATGCCGATGGGCAGGGCCAGGGCTTAACTAATTTTGGAATTTGTATAATGCCTGAAATATTACTGCCTTTTAAAATACCTGATCCCAAAACCAGGAAAAAGTCGGATTCCTGCAATATCCTGAGCTTGCTCTCGAAGCCAACACAGGATTTGGTCGGGAAGAACCCGCATCTCCTGGAATACCTGGAGATGATTCCGATCGCAGACTACGGCATGCCTAAATTTTATGACAAGCTTGACAAAACTCTCGGAGGTACCACGAGCCCCAATCTCATTTATCCTGTCAAGGCAGGGGTATTTACACATATCCTGTATGACCATGGCGACGGCAGGAATACATATATACCTATTGAGCCGATCCTGATGAGCAATATTGATTCGCTTATGCTGGAAGTGGAAAAAAAGCTTCTCGAAATGTCCGATAGGCTGGGCGATTTCTCGATCAAGACCATGGACGAAAAACGTGATGCGTTCTTAAAATGCGTGGACGAAATATGTGTTGTGAATCGTGGTAACGGTGGAAACGGGAACAGGAATAATGGAAATGGGCGGAGGAAAAACGGAAATGGAAAAATAGGGTTAGGCCTGCTTGAGCGGATGTCGTTTAGCAGTAAGTTCAAGCAGATTGAAGTCACGCCGCGTCAATTAATGGAAATAAAATACTTGATACAGAGGGACAAGGTCGGCCTGGGCGTGCTCGATCCTATTGTATATGACAAGTATATTGAAGATGTCAGCTGTAGCGGAATGGGCGTAATTTTCGTTGAGCATAAGATTTTTAAGAGTTTGAAAACTGTGATCAATTTTCCCACGAACGAGGACCTTGACCAGTTTGTCATGAGACTGGCCGAGCGCATAAAGAAACCGGTCAGTGTTCATAGCCCGATAGTTGATGCAACCCTGCCGGACGGCTCACGTATCAACATTGTCTATGGCTCGGATGTATCAAAGCGCGGGTCCAACTTTACCATCAGGAAATTCAGCGAGACGCCGTCTTCGATCCTTGAACTGATAGATTGGCATACGTTGGACTATATGATGGCGGCTTACCTATCCATTACGATCGGCGAGGGCATGAATGTATTTGTATGCGGCGAAACCGCTTCGGGAAAAACTACGACTTTAAATGCAGTCACTACATTTATCCATCCTAATGCCAAGATCGTGTCGATCGAGGACACCCCGGAATTGCAGGTGCCGCACCAGAACTGGATCAGGGAAGTCGTGTCTTCCACCAAGGAGGGGGATGCAGGGATAGGTATGTTTGACCTGCTTAAAGCAGCCCTGCGTCAAAGGCCAAATGAAATCATCATCGGCGAAATCCGCGGAGCTGAAGGCGCCATTGCTTTCCAGGCCATGCAGACGGGCCATTCGGTGATGGCTACATTCCATGCTGCTTCAGTCGAAAGACTTATCCAGCGTCTTACCGGCGCCCCGATAAATGTTCCCAAGTCTTACATGGACAACTTGAATCTCTGTATTATCCAACAGGCTGTTAAATTGCCCGATGGCAAAACCGGCAGGCGGATGACAAGTATCAACGAGATAGTAGGTTACGACCCGGTTACCCAATCGTTCAACTTCGTGGAGGTGTTCCGCTGGGACCCGGTGACCGACATATTTTTATTTACTGGCGACGGCAACAGCTACCTGCTGGAGCAGAAGATCGCCCCCAAGCTCGGCATTCCACCGCATAAGAAGCGCCGTATCTACGCAGAGGTAGAGAGGCGTAGCAAGATACTCGAAAAATTAAACCAACAGGGAGTTAAGAACTTTTATGATCTCC
>JAPLHL010000174.1 GCA_026389655.1 Chloroflexota bacterium | reverse complement strand
GTCCGGGCTGGCATGGCTGTCATTGTAATCGAACACTTCGGCGCCGTCGAACTTCTTCCCATCAGGAGTGTATATGGACATCATGATAAAAGGAGCAGGATTACCCATGACCAAGGCGCGACAGAAACACGATACTGTGTAGGTATAGCCGTTTTCTAATACGCCGTCAAAGTACCACCATTCGTAGTAATAAGGCGTGTCGAATGGATGGATTGCGTCGTCCCTGTCCTTGTAGGTGGAAATAAGTTCTTTCAACCTGTGCCTCCAAAAATCTGAGACTTGTCAGCGTACTAGAATCAGTACGCTGACACGAATTACTTATCTTATTATCCCGGATAAAGTCCTCTGCCCGTTAACTTAATTTTTGAATAGCTTGGCAACAGCTTGCGGGCGCAGCAGCTCGTACTCGCTCATGGTATTGCCGGAGATCTCGTCTACCTTATTACCCACTTTTATTGTGCATTTATAATCGGCTTTGAACCGCCAGTAATAAGCGGGCCACGGCGCCATCATCGGGAGCGTATTGGTATCGAATATGCTCCTGGTGATCACTTCGAGTTTAACCGAAGTGTTGCCGTCCTTCGCCTTGAAATCCAATTTCCGCGGTATCATTTGCCCCGTCACTTTATCAAGTTTCGGGTTGGATGCTTGAAGTTCCACCTGGTCAGGTGTCATCAGGACCTTGTCGCCCTTTGCCAGGAACAGCCGCGGGATGTTGGGCTCGTTCTTTCTGGTAGGATACAGGTAGTAGTAGATAAGGGTATATTCGGGATGATGGAAGCGCCCCCACCACCAGTAACCAAGGCTGTCATGCATATTCACATTGCCCCAGTTATGATCGTGATAGCCCTTGCCTTTGACCTTTATCTCTTTGCCGCGCAGGGTAATTGTGCCTTCTACATCCGCCCTCGGGCACGGCACCAGCCATCCCTGTACCTGGTCGCGGTTGTCATAGAGTCTGCCTGTTCCGAGGGGCTTCCAGGGCGGTACCACCCGTTTGAAAGTCAGGTCCATCCCCGCCGTTTTGCCGGGAGCAAAAATCCGGTAGCTGTCGCCTTCTTGTCTTATGTAGCTTGCCCCCATCTTAACATCGCATTTGCTCGCGCTTGCAGTACATTCGTTGGGTTGAAATACTTTGGCGGACTCAACTTTCTCGCCTTCGGGAGTGTAAATCTGCTTGGTCACCACCGGATAACGCGGCTGCATAAAGCCGCACGGCCAATGGTAAACAGTCACGCAGGAATAGCCGTTATCAAAATGGGCATCACTGTACCACCATTCATAGTAATCAGGGGTTTTGTAAAGGTGCAGGCCATCGTCTTTATCGGTGTATTTGCTGGGAGTTATTGGCATTGGGCTTACCTCCGCTATCTTTATTATTCTTGTCCTTTGTTTAAGGTATCGTCAGCATACACCACTCGCTGTGGTGTGCCGGTCGGTCAAAAACATACCCGCCTCAGCGGGTAAGCGGTAAGCTGGTCTAAATTACTGAGAATTAACTTGTAACTGCGTCTGAATTGGAAAATCAATTCCAATCCAGACGCAGTTATATTTATAATTATCTAATCAGGATCTGTGTTTATTTCATCCTGGGCAGGCCGAGTCCGTACCATGCAATAATGTGTCTCTGGATCTCGTTAGTTCCTGCGGAAATCGTACCTACGAAGCCTTCCTGGTAGGCATTTTCCCAGGCTCCGCCGAAGGGTGCCCAGCGGGAAGCGCTGACCT
>JAPLHL010000219.1 GCA_026389655.1 Chloroflexota bacterium | reverse complement strand
AGAATAGTCTCCACACCCCTTTTCCCCATAATGTCAGCAGAAACTATATCTCCATATTGAATGGCACGGTCTATAGGAATCAAAGTTCCAAACTGCATTTTTAGCTGTTCGATTACCTGATTAATATCCTCTTCCGTAATCTCTTTCTTGCCCATTTCCAACTTGATGTCTTTGTAGTTGCCCGGTGTTATATTGGGCTTCAAAGGCACTATGGCTTTAAATATTATGGGGTCGATCTGAAGTAATTCAATTTTCGGTTCAGCAATAGCTGAAATCGATTCGCTCTTCAGGGCATCCTGATACGCTTCAGGAATAAGATGCTCAAGCGCTTCTTGCAGGATAGCCTCTTTTCCAACATGTTGTTCTACCAGAGTGCTGGGAGCTTTGCCCTTTCTAAAACCGGGAAGCGTTACTCTCTTCGACAGGTGCTCCAATGCTATAGACATGTATTTATCAGTCTCAGCGCCCTCCATTTCAACATTCAGGGCCACCTGGCAGTTTTCCATTTTTTCACAAGTAGTTTTCATATTAGCGTATCACCTAGCGTAATTATATCATTCAAAAATTCGACTTCAAAAAGATAGATTATTTGCTCTTCTCCTCATCAAGCACTTTCAGGTGTAACTCTTCAAGTTGTTTATCAGAAAGATAAGACGGAGCATCAGTCATCACATCAATTGCCGCCTGGTTCTTCGGAAACGCCATCACATCCCGGATCGTTTTACTATTAGTGAGCAGCATGACGAATCTGTCGATTCCGGGAGCGATACCCCCGTGCGGCGGAGCACCATACTCAAATGCCTCCAGAAAATCTCCGAACTTATTTATCACTTCTTCCTTGCTATAGCCCAGGATACTAAATATTTTCTGCTGCAAATCCCGGTTATGTATCCTTATACTACCGCTGGACAACTCAAAGCCATTACAAACGATATCATAATGGCGGGCACGTACTTTACCAGGGTCCGAATCCAACAGTGGGATATCTTCATCGAAAGGCGCCGTGAACGGATGATGAGTGGAATCCCACATCTTCGTTTCATCATTCCAATCGAACAACGGGAAATCAAGAATATAGGCGAAGGCCATCAGGTTGGGATCACACAAATTGAGGCGTCTGGCCATTTCTCTGCGCAGTTCATCAAGCACCTTATTCACTAGATTAAGATCACCTGCCGCAATCAATATAAGGTCGCCCGGCTTAGCTCCGAATTGATCCATTAGCGCTCTTAGTTGTTCCAATTTAAGGTATTTGGCAGCAACCGATTTAACCTGGGCAGATAAATCACCTTCGGTATTGCCGTGCGCCCACTCCATTGAAACCAACCCCTTTGCCCCCAGACCTTTGGCTATCTCTGTCAATTCCTCAATTTGCTTTCGAGTGTAGTTCGCACACCCGGGCAGGCAGATGCCCTTGACCCGACCGTTGTTTTGAATAGCGGATTTGAAAACGCCGAAATCGCTATCAGCGACGATGGGTGATATGTCCTTCAATTCCAGCCCATAGCGAATATCAGGTTTATCTGTGCCATACCTGTCCATGACTTCGGTATATGATAACCTGGGAAATGGCTTTACAAGCTTAATATGCGGCGTCAGAGTCTCCACCAGGGATGTAAACAGGTCCTCGAGAAGGACCAGTATATCCTCTTCATCCACAAAGCTCATCTCTATATCTAGCTGTGTAAATTCCGGCTGCCGGTCAGCGCGCTGGTCTTCATCCCGGAAGCAGCGTGCAACCTGGTAATATTTCTCAATACCGGCGATCATTAATAATTGTTTGAGCTGTTGAGGAGATTGAGGTAGAGCATAAAATTTTCCAGCATGAACGCGGCTTGGAACCACATAATCACGTGCACCTTCCGGGGTACTCTTTATCAGTATAGGAGTCTCCACTTCAATAAATCCACGGGTATCAAGGAAGTCGCGCATGTATTTGATAACCTTGTGACGAAGCATAATATTGTCACGCATGCTCGCTCGTCTCAGATGGAGATATCGGTATTTCAGCAAAAGCGATTCGTCTACATCAACCTCTTCGTTAATATAAAATGGAGGGGTCTTAGATGCATTAAAGATCTTAATGCTGCTGGCAACGACTTCGATTTCGCCCGTAGGCAATTTCCGGTTCTCGGTCCCCTCCGGCCTTTTCGACACTCCGCCGGTCACCTGTATTACATATTCACTACGTAAACCGGTGGCTATGCCATGAGTATCCGGGGATACCTCAGGATTAAACACAACCTGTGTAAGGCCTTCCCTATCACGAAGGTCTATAAATATCAGCCCACCGTGATCACGGCGGCGGTGCACCCAACCTGCGAGCGTTACATTTTGCCCAATGCTATGGGCGCGTAATTCTCCGCAACTATGACTCTTTAACAAAGGACCCTCCTCGACCTGAAATTATATCTTAATACGATTACACGACACAAAAATGACATGAAACCACGGGGTGCTCCGGGAGATGGCAGTGAATCTGACTAATAGTTCGAATGAGAAAAATTCAGGACTTTTTAGCGTATTTTTCTCTTAGCTTCGGTTTCTCTATTTTGCCGGTTGGATTCCTGGGAATCTTATCGAAAATGACCTTCCTCGGGATTTTGTGCTCTGCAAGATTCTGCCGGCAGAAATCCAGAACTTCTATCTCGGTTAAAACATGATTGGGCTTGGGGTCGACAACAGCAACGGCAATCTCCCCTAACCTCTCATCCGCTAAACCTATGACAGCAACATCATAAATTTTATTATTATTATGTAAAGCATCTTCCACTTCTACGGGGTAAACATTCTCACCACCACAAATGATCACATCTTTCTTTCTATCTACCAGGAAGATGAAACCATCTTCATCCGTCATGGCCATGTCGCCTGTATATAACCAGCCGTTCCGGAGAGTTTCCCTGGTTTTCTCAGGATTGCGGTAGTATTCCTTCATCACCCCGTCGCCTTTTACCAGCAGTTCCCCTATCGCTCCCTTTTTAACTTCATTACCTTTCTCATCAACTATCTTTGTTTCCCAGTTAAAGCCGGGCCTTCCGATAGCGCCCACCTTATTCTCATTTTCAATCCCAAGGTGGACACAGCCCGGACCAGTCGATTCACTCAAACCATAATTGGTATCATAGGCCATATTTGGAAAGTACTCTTTCCAATGTTTGACCAGTGAAGGAGGGACCGGCTGTGCACCAATATGCATGAGCCTCCATTGACTGAGCTCATAGTCTTTTAATTTAATCTCTCCACTATCAAGTTTTAGAAGTATGTCCTGAGCCCATGGGACAAGAAGCCAAACGATCGTACCCTTTTCTTCACTGACTGCT
>JAPLHL010000089.1 GCA_026389655.1 Chloroflexota bacterium | reverse complement strand
CGGTAACAATTATTATGACGCAATGCGAGATATTGACAAATGCTAAAAGTGTGATATACTCATATAAACTAGAGAGAGCGCTCGCTCTATTCCTTTATTATAATACAAATCTGACTATAAAAGTTTGTTTTGCAGATTTGAAGTGAGCAATGGTATATCTGCAACGGGACTTGCTGTTATATGAAGGTAAGCTCATATATGCTTCGATTTTTATTTGGATCTTCGGCATGGTGAATGTCACGTCAAGTTACTCCTGGATATCTGTGAAAAGAGTATTATCTGATATGGGAAGTAATCGTCCAATCTTTAAATAATCGTTGGTGTCCGCTAATAAAATCAAAGAATATTAATAAACCAGGAGGTTAATCTTGAGTAATCAAACGTTGTCGGCTAAGGTCCTCGGTGATTATTTTGTAAAGCATGCAAAGGAAATACCCAATGAAGAAGCTCTTGTTTTAAAAGACAGACGTATTACATGGGCGCAATATGACAGGGAAACTGACCTGGTGGCAATGGGTCTGCTGAAGCTGGGTGTTAAAAAGGGGGACAAGGTTGGTGTTTACTTCCCTGCCTGGCCGGAAGCTGTTATTGCAATGGCCGCTTGCTATAAAATCGGGGCGGCTGCCGTTCCTATAGCCTGGCGTTTTACGGCCCAGGAACTGAAGTTTATTATTTCTAATGCCGAGGTATCCGTGCTCCTGATGAACAGTGGTTTCTTTGGCATGGATTTTGTTAAGACACTTGAATCCGTGAAGGCTGAACTGCCTAACTTAAAACATGTTGTTATTCTTGAGAAAGAAAAAGCTCTGCCATGGATGGTCCCTTACGAGCAATTTCTCCAGGAACCCGGGCTGGAGCTGAAAAAGGCCAAAGATGCCGTTAAACCGGAAGATGCGGCCCTTTTCATTTATACTTCAGGTACCACCGGTGTTCCCAAGGCTGCTGTGTTAACACATAAAAACCTGATTGCTTATACCGATGCGTGGCTTGGCGTGAGCAAAGCGGCAGGTCCTCAGGTCGGCCTGTTGAATATACCTTTGAACCATGTGGGTGGCGCTGTGATGGGTATGTGTTCAATCTTAAATTACGGTGGCAAGATAGTAATGATGGAATTATTCGACCCTGAAAATACGTTGAAGCTTATCCAGAATGAAAAAGTCAATGTAATTGGCCAGGTCCCGGCGCAGTATGCTATGGAGCTGATGAGCCCCAATGTAGATAAGTATGACCTTAGCTCAATTACGGTGGCAGTGGTGGCCTCCCAGCCGTGCCCTTCCGAACTGATAATGACGATCAAGAAAAAGATGGGTGTAACGCCGCAAAATGCTTATGGCCTGACAGAAGTTGGCGGGGCAATCAGCGTAACACGTATCGAGGATGGCGAAGAAAAACTTAAGAATACCATTGGCCTGCCTATATCGGGCGCTGAAATCGCGATCCAGGACGAGAAAAAGAACATTTTACCCAAGGGCCAGGTAGGAGAGATCACCATCAAGGGCGATATGGTGATGAAAGGTTACTGGAAGAGGCCGGACGAAGATAAAAAAGTTATTGATAACAAAGGCTATTTTCACACCGGCGATATGGGTAAAATCGATGATGACGGTTATTTACTGATCGTCGGACGCAAGAAGGAGATGTATATTCGTGGCGGGGAGAATGTCTATCCTCCTGAAGTGGAAGACGCCATTGCCAAACATCCGGATGTGTTTTTATCAGCCGTGGTCGGAAGGCCGCATCCCATCTTTGGTGAGGTAGGCAGGGCTTATATTATGCGTAAGCCTGGCACCAATCCAGCAGCGGAAGGGATGAAAGAGTTCCTCAAAGATAAACTGGCCAAGTACAAGATCCCTGAAGAGTATATTTTCAGGGACATGCTGCCGCTTACACTCCTGGGTAAAATCAAAAAGCTTGATTTATACGACGAAATGAAAAAGGAATTTGCGGATAAAAAATAGGAGCGATTTTTCATGAGTGATTATGATGTGATAATAGTCGGCGCAGGTATTGGTGGACTCGGTGTAGCAGGGCTTCTGGGGAGAAAAGGAATTAAGACCCTGGTCCTGGAGAAAAGCAAAATGCCGGGTGGGCGTGCCAAGACAAGGGACTTGCCTGGCGGCTGGAGACTGGATTCGGGGACACATTGTGTTGATAACGGCGATAAATCTGCTTGTGCCCAGCTTTTAAAGAAGGTAGGGAAGGAAATCCCTTGGACAATACCTCTTGAGGGCGTAATGCTGTATGACAATGGGAAATGGCTTAATACAGCTGATTACTACAACATGTCTGACCAGGAGAAAAAAGACCTGGCTGACTTTGAGAATAGCTTTCTTACCATGTCCCAGGAGGAAATAGACCGGCTCGACAAAGTTTCACTGGCGCAATTTATTAAAGATAAGGTCACTTCCCCCAAAATAGCCGAGTATTTCAGCATAATTGGCATGATACAGACTACGTTGAGCAAGCCGGAGATTATCTCAGCCGGTGAATTCGTAGCTATCTTTCAGGGGCAGTTAAAAACCGGCAAAAAGTCTGGCGACTTTGGCAATGTGAAAATGCCTTTGGGCGGAGTCGGCAAAATGACCGGTGCCCAGGCTGCCGCTGCTGTTGAAGCGGGCGTTAAATTCGAATATGCGACGTCAGTTAAAAAAGTCATTGCCAGTAAAAGCGGTAATATTAAGATCATCACAGAAAAGGCGGAGTATAGTGCTAAACGCGTCGTAATGGCTTTGCCTATTTGGGAGATGGTCAAGCTATTCTCTGAAGATGATGAGGCCCTTCCAAAGGGCTGGCTTAAACATATGAAGACCCTGGTTGATGAGACCAGCGCTTCCATCGGCTTCACCCTTGGCGCCAAGAAAGCGCTTTTTACTGAGCCCGTGTACCTTTCAGCCTGGAAAATCCCCGGTGTTGGCCTTCCCCTGCAGATTTTCCTTCATACTAACTTCGATAAAACCATTGCGCCGCCTGACCACATGATCGCTTTTATCGGGGCATGCTGCACGCCGGAACAGGCCAGGGATGAGAAATTCTGCAAAGAAGTATGGGCCAAGTTCTGGGCAACGTTGCAGAAAATGTTCCCCGGCCTTGAAGAAAATGTGGTCTGGAAATATGATGGCAATATGGTAGGCATCGATGGCTTGGGCAGGTCACCGGGCTTGACCGGCAAATATAGGCCTCCTGTCTATATGAAAGAAGTGCCTGGCCTTTATTTCGCAGGTGACTGCTATACGGGCCGTGGCGTCGGTATGAATGCCGCAGCCAATTCTGCCATGCTGTGTGCAGAGAAAATACTTTCGGATAAGGGGAAATAGTCGTTTGGTTTCGTAATTATTGCGTAAATTCCCTGGAATTGGGGAAGAAAAGGCCTGGCAGCTATTACGCCGCCAGGCCTGATTAAGTATTAACCTAAAAAAGTACTATCCTGTATTTGGGGTCATCTATTCTTTATAAGCTTTATTAAACCTGTGAAACGTGTTGAGGTTGTATTTAGTATGCTATAATTATTTTGAGATAAGAATAATCGGGAAGGAAAGACAAGGAGATAGAACTGGACTCGTTGGAAATAGCCCGCCGGGCCGTTGAATTGGCCTCTGATAAACAGGCCGAAGATGTGATCTTACTGGATGCCCGGCAGGCAGCCTCTTACACCGATTACATTGTAATCTGCAGCGCCGAAAGTGATCGGCAACTGGATGCCATTCACAGAGAGATACTGGATAACCTCAAGAAAAATTCTATTTTACCCTATAAAAGCGAAGGTAGCTCGGACTCCGGGTGGATGCTGGTGGACTATATTGGAGTTGTGATCCACATCTTCTCACGGGAACTAAGGGATTACTATAATCTAGAAAGCGTTTTCGAAAAAGCGCCCAGGCTCCTTACGATCCAGTGAGCCATCTGTCCACATCCCTAGCGTAGCTTAAGATTTCCTCGGGTTTAAAGAAAATATTTATTTCCTTTTCTGCATTTTCAGGCGAATCTGATCCGTGGATCAGGTTGTGCTCCATATTAATTCCAAGGTCGGCCCTGATGGTGCCGGGAGCTGCTTTCTTGGGGTCGGTGGCGCCCATGGTTTGCCTGGTCGAATCAATGGCTTTTTCACCTTCAAAAACGGCGGCAATTATCGGCCCGGATGTGATGAATTTCACAAGATCGTTAAAAAACGGTTTCTCTTTATGCACGGCGTAGTGCCTTTCAGCCAGGGCCCTGTCCATTCTCAACATTTTGAGGGCCACAATTTTAAGGCCGCGCCTTTCAAGCCGTGAGATTATTTCACCGGCCAAACATCTTTGCACACCGTCGGGTTTGACTAAAATCAGGGTTTTTTCCATTTTAACTCCATTCCTAATTTAATT
>JAPLHL010000528.1 GCA_026389655.1 Chloroflexota bacterium | reverse complement strand
GCGAGACCTTTTCTTAAAATCCTGTTCCGCTTGCGGGGTGTCGAACGTTATATCCGGCGCAGAACACCACAGGTCCAGTTTTTCTTTTGTCTTATCAATATTGGCTTCCATTCTTATCGCCTCCCCTGGTATCGCGCTCTTATTTTATCCCCGTCCACTGTTTGGCCAGGGCCACGCCTGCCATGGCATCCGCGCCGAATGCATCAGCGCCGGTATACTTCCTGATCTCATCGTTCATCTGGCCGCCGCCGATCATGATCTTCACATTATCACGCAGCCCTGCATCTTTGATAGCATCAACAGTGACTTTCATAGAATCGAAGGCGAGCGTCAGGAGGCCGCTTAATCCCACGATGGGGGCGCCGGTCTGCTGTATTTTGTCAATGAAGCTCTGAGGCCCCTGGTCGATACCGATATCGTATACTTCAAAACCAGCGATATCGAGCATGAAAGAGACGATGTTCTTGCCAATATCATGTATATCACCGGATACTGTGCCTATGATGACCTTGCCCAGCCGCTTGATGTCCTGCGCATGAGACAGCCTGGGTCTAACCAGTTCTGCTATTTCTTTGGCGATCTCGCCGGAATATACCAGTTCGGGGATAAAATACTCGTTGGCAGCGAACCGCTTGCCCACAATTTCCATTGCCTTGCGGCTGTCATCGAGAATTAATAGCGGATCTTCGCCGACATCCAGCCTCCTCTTAACTATCGTCAGCGCTTCCTGTTCCTTCAAATCCGCCATTAAATTAATCAGATCGTCTGCCATCAGCTAAATACCCCCTTTGAAAATAACATCGCTTGCTTCTGCCATCAGCAGGAACACCTCTTAAATCAATGATAGTATTGTACGATAAATGTGCAATCTAAATCTGCAAAGCCGGCACTCATTCAAAGGTCAGGTCTGCGTAGAAGGAGCTTTGATATCGTGGAGCAGCAGCGCCAGTATGAAGGCGATCGCAAAAAGTACGGCAATCGCGGTCATATTGAAGAGGAAAACGATGGGCAGACCGCTTATCTGGCCGCCCAGCATCAAAATCCCATTGGAGGTAGCCTCCGGCACAGGATGGGTCTTTTCGACCGCATAGGTCAGCCCGACCGGCATGGCCGAGATAAGGAAGAAGCCGAAGACAAAACCGCACACACCTAAAAGCACAATCGAGGAGAAATACTGCAGAAAGAGGGCTAGCGGAACCGCAATACCGGCCGCCATCACCAGGAATATCTTCCTCTTGTGATATTTATCGGACAGTGCGGACAGGATTACGGCCCCCAACAAGCCGCCGATCACCATCAGCCCACCGACTATGCCCGCGGCGAGGGCGGGGTCGATATCCAGCGGGCGGTCCTTGAATAGGGTATCTATCTTGGTCAGGATGGCATTAAAAGCGCCTACGCCTATTAAAAAGAGCCCCAGGAGGAAGATAAAATCGCGGTTCTTGAAAAGCGCTTTCAAGCCGACGGTCATGGTGACCTTTTTCTCGGCTGCGATGGGATTGGGCGGCAGTTTGGGCTTGTCCTTAACAAATATAATATGCAGGACCATGCCGATCAGTGAAGGGATCCCGTACACTAACAGGATCATATCAATTCCCTGCCTGGGCGCACCGAGTTCCCGGTAATGAGCCATGATAAAATCGGTGGCGAACATGACGATGGCAAAGCCAATGAACAGGGACATGGTTAACAGCCCCGACGCCAGGGCCTCTTCATTTTGTGGAAACCAGTTCGATGCCACTTTGGTAAAGGCATTAAGTAAGAACGGTTGAGCGATAGCACATCCGATCATGCAGGCGAGGAGCCAGCCGTAATCCGGTGCAAAGAAACGGAGAAATCCGCATACGCCCACGAGGACGACGCCGATCCCCACACCTTTCTTCAGTCCCCAGTTATCGATGCACCATGCGGCAGGGAGGCAGAAGGGTATCCAGGCGAGCATAGCCAATATGGCCAGCAGATCAATGAGGTCAACATTTCCGCCGGTATAGATGGCAGCCGCATCCCTGGCAATTGGAGCGAAGGTCATCCACATGATCTGGGACATGGCGATGTTTAGCATGCAAACTCCCAACACGACCCAGCGGTAACGGGATACGGATGATTG
>JAPLHL010000229.1 GCA_026389655.1 Chloroflexota bacterium | reverse complement strand
CGTTGTACGGGCGCAAAAAGAAACGATACTGATCGGAAAACGACTGGATGAGCAGCGGGATGCGCCATAAGTGATCCGGTTGGTGATAGACACAGATGGCCAGGATAGGCAATGCATTTTCAATTGAGCGTCGCGCGCCTAATAGCGCATCGTACTCAGCGCCTTCGATATCCATTTTGATGAATGTGGGACGCATATTGTGTAATACGTCGTCCAAAGGCAATGTTTCTATTTCCAGCGTTCCAGTCGAACTGATACCGGCAGAGGCCAGGCCGGTTGCCGAAAAGCGCACGCTTTCACGGCGCGCGCCGACTGCCCAGGGAAAAACTTTGATTTGCTCGCGCCAACTTGCGGGCAAAGTCGCCACGTATCGCTTCAACGCTTTAAGATTGCCCGGGTCTGGTTCGATGGCAAAGATGCTACCCCTGAACGAAGGTTGACGTTCGACAAAGACGCGCAACGAGTCGCCGTCATATGCTCCACAATCTACGAAGACCTCATCTTCGGACAGGCTAAACACATTGTCTGGAAAGTATTGAGCGTGCGCCACTGGAGAAGGCAGGCTGTCAAAATCCAACTGCAATCGCCAGCGCACCTGGGCCAGGTATTCGCGCCGTGAAGCTCCGTCTGCCCATAGCCCAAAAGCACGGACGATTTGATCAGCTTGCGGAAGAAGCCTGTGTGGCAAGTCGATGGCATAATAAGGCAAGAAAATGTCCGCATATTTCCAAAACAGTGGCCCAAAAGACACGACCTTCGAGCAGCCCAGAGCGAGCAACTGCTGCCGAGTGTGCTCGAGCCGATGGTTGCCGCCTGCGCGCCAGATGGTCACGACAACCGCGGCGCGGTCGGCGAATTGCTGCGCCGCTGCTTGCGGGCTGAACACTGACACACCTTCAACTTTGTATCCCCACAGCGAAGCGTTGTTGTCCGCAAATACCAGCGGCTCAATCCCGACTTGCCGCAACTCTGCCAATGTCTTTCGACCCATTCCGCCAGCACCAAAGAGAACCAAGGAGTTATTGAAAGGTGTTGCTAGCTCGTCAAAGGTGTTTCGCTCGCGATCCATTGCGGAAATGATGGGTTCACTCAGCAACCCTTCCAGTTGATCTTCAAGTGATGGTTGGCTCATTTGGATATTCCTTTAAAGATTATCGAGTTACCCTTGAGCAAACAATGTCCGCTCAACAAGTCCACAAATCACATGCAAAACAAATTCGTGACATTCTTGAATCCTGGCAGTGTCAATTGAGGGAACGACTAGACAATAATCGCAGTTTGGCTCCATTGATTCCTTCCCGTTGGCGCCAGTGAACCCGACGGTAATCACTTGGCGTGCCCGGGCCGCTTCCAGCGCTCTCAACACATTCGCCGATCGCCCGCTTGTGCTGATACCCACCAGAACATCACCTGGCCTAGCGAGTGCTTCTACTTGGCGCGCAAAGATGTGTTCAAATGCTGAATCGTTACCAATACAGGTCAGAATTGAGGAATCTGTGGTAAGCGCAATCGCGGGCAACGCACTGCGCTCGAGGCAAAAGCGATTGACAAGCTCGGCAGCGACATGTTGAGCATCTGCTGCGCTGCCGCCGTTGCCACAGAGCATCAGTTTGTTTCCCTGCTGGAAGCATCTGCAGATGCACTCCACTATGTCTCCAATTAATGACGCTGTCTGTTTGATTGTATCTTCAAGCACTTGGGCATGAATATGTAACTCGGCTTCGATCATTTCGGTAAACATGAACTCTCCTTCAATTTCAAGACACAGATTACTCGCGATAGTTGCGACAAAT
>JAPLHL010000256.1 GCA_026389655.1 Chloroflexota bacterium | reverse complement strand
GCATCATAGTTTGTCAAGTGCTACTCTACTGATCGGGTAATATGATACTATGGGATGCTTGGTTGGAAGGAGGAAATACACAAATACATGTTCAGTAAGCGTAGCGCTAAAGATTACAAGGACCCGTTGCCCGGGGTCAAGCTAAAGACACTCACCTTCGGCGATAAAACATTGATGACCGAATTTCTCCTTGCCAGGGATGCCACCCTGCCGGACCATGCTCACCCCTACGAACAAACAGGTTACCTGGTGTCAGGACACATTATCATGAAAATAGCAGACCAGACATTTGACACCCTTCCCGGGGACTCCTGGTGCATCCCCATGAATATAATTCACGGGGCCCAGATTCTTGAGGACTCGGTAGCAGTGGAGGTTTTCGCACCGGTCCGTGAAGACTATCTCCCCGGCAGGTAATAAATTCGATATTTGAATGTGTTTGAGCAGATGGCCGCCACCTAAGGCGGCTTATAGTATTTTTATCAGTTCCAGATCGAACGTCAGGTCTTTCCCTGCGAGAGGAAGGTTTTCATCTACTGTAATAGTAGTATCTGTTACTTTTGTGACCACAGCGTCTCTTGTTGCTCCTTCCGTGTTGGTTGAATGCAGGTGTTGCCCAACATAGGGAATAAGGTCTTTAGAAAGCTGGTCTCTTGATATCTCCTCGACCAGATCATCCCGGCGTGGACCGTAGGCTTCATTTACCGGAATAGTAACGGTCTTTTTTTCTCCAACCTTCATCCCCAATACAGCTTTTTCAAATCCCGGTATAACTGTGGCTGCGCCCAATTTGAATTCCAGAGGCGTGCCTCCTACTGATGAGTCAAATACAGTGCCATCCGATAGTTTCCCGGTATAGTTTATCTGTACCGTATCCCCGTTTTTTGCCTGTGGAGCACTGCATGCCGATAACGTAATTACCGCCATCACCAGCGCCAACACCATTATCACTACGGTTTTTAAGTTTTTCACTGATGAACCTCCAATTTCAGGTAAAAGATTAAATCTGTTCAAATACCACCAATTAGCATAGCATAGTTTATCAAATCCAAGAAAATTTCCTGGCCCTCCCCTTACCTTCCGTAATTACAACCGCACACTTGAACAATAGCCGGATTTGACCACTTTCCCGGTCTTCTGCAAGAATAACTAAACTCGGAAGTATAAATACATGTTCAGCAAGTTGAGCCTGGGACCCAGGCAATTAACCAGTAAATTCAGGTGGTTTGTAAGGCAAACGTTGGTCTATGGAATCATGCCCTTAAAGCCTGTTTTCAAATGGGTGCTAAGCCGTACTGACCCCGGATACTAACCAGTAATCATAAGTGCGCCGGCAGCGAAATATTTCGCTGCCGGCGCACTCTTCTTTCATAGCTTTATACCCGGTACAGGGCAACGCTATTTTTTCTGTTTTGCTGTTTCTTCTTCTACCAGCACCCTGCGCAACACTTTGCCGACCATTGTTTTCGGCAATGTATCACGAAATTCAACGAACTTGGGGATCTTATACGCCACCAGTTTATCCTTGCACCAGGCCTGTATCTGTTCCGCTGTAGCGGTCTTGCCTGCTTCCAGCACCACCCAGGCCTTTACTGCTTCACCTTGCTTGGGATCGGGAATACCGCCAACACACACTTCCGCTACAACCGGATTGGCAGTTATTACCTCCTCTACTTCACGCGGCCACACCTGGAAGCCGCTCGGCTTGATGAGGTCCTTCTTCCGCGATGTGATAAATAGATAGCCGTCTTCATCCATATACCCAATATCGCCGGTATATAACCATCCGTCCCTTAGCATGTCCCTGGTCTCCTCCGGCTTGTTCCAATAACCGACCATCAGCTGCGGGGCTTTTATCACAATCTCGCCCTCTTTTCCCACCGGCATTTCTCCCTCACCTGTTTCGAGATCACCAATTCTCACAACTACATCCGGAAGCGGCATGCCCGTGGACCCCTGCTTCCACTTTCCTTTATACGGGGTAACGCAGGAGGCCATGGTAGTCTCGGTAAGAGCATAACCTTCCATTATTATGCCACCCGTCAAATCTTCAAAGCGTTTTTTCGTTTCAGCCAGCAGCGGCGCTGCTCCTGAAATACAGAACTTCATAGACTTGAAATCTACTTTCCCGGCTTTAACCATGGGGTGTTCCAGCAAGGAGATAAACAGGGCCGGCACAGCCGGGAAGAATGCAGGCTTGTCACGATTTATACTGGCAATCAGGTCATCACGGTCACGTGGATTAGGTACCAGTGATATAGGACAGTGCGCAACTATGGCCGTTGACATGGCGCCAAACGTGGCATACGAATGAAACAGCGGCAGCAATGCCATTATGACATCCTTGTAAGGCTCTACCTGGCTTCCGAACCAGGCAAGATATTGAAGCCCTGTGACGACCTGTGAATGATGGTTCCCTATCACGCCCTTGGGCGTCCCTGTTGTACCGCCGCTGAAAAGGATCAGAGCGTTGTCACTGGGAAGCACCTTTATATCCGGCCGTTTGGCGCCCTTCTTTTCTTTCAGCAGGTCCTGCATCCAGTAATCGCCCGGTTGAAGTTCGATGTAATGCCCTTCTTTCTTCTCCTTGAGCAGGGTAAACAACACACCTAGCACAGGAGGCAGATATTCTTTGATGCTGGTAGCTATCACCAGTTTGACCTTGGTGCGCGGCTGGATCTTCTTAAACTGGTTATAAAATGTCGTCAGGATAATTGCTGTCTCGGCGCCGCAATCCGCAAGTGCATGCTGCATCTCGGATTCCGTATACATAGGATTAAGATGCACGAGAATACCGCCGGCTTTCCACGTGCCCCAGCGGCAAATTATAGCCTGAGGGCAATTAGGCATGATCAGCGCCACCCTGTCACCCTTTTTTACCCCTTTCGCAACCAGCGCGGCGGCAAACTCGTCGCTGATCTTCTGCACCTCCGCAAAGGATTGCTTCCTTCCCTTGAACAGGAGCATCGGATAGTCAGGATGTTCTTTGACCGCCTCATCCACGTAGTCCACCAGTGTCTTCTGTGGATATGGTTCCAGTGAATGAGGAACTCCGGGATCGTAGTTTTTTAGCCATCTGTATTCTGCCAAATCAAACCTCCTCGCAATTATTATTTATCTGTTCCAGTCAGGATGGCCGGTATTTCGCTTTGTTACCCGCAAATTACATTACATGCATGCAACATCAACATCACAATGGCATTGACTGCCCAACCAATCAATAGGCAATCTTCAACATAACGATTATAGCACACTGCTGCAAGCATAATTATCCGGGGCCAGTTTCTTCAATTTAGATATTTATGGCCGAATTGCCCGGTGGACTCCCATGCCTGCGGTCATTTTATGTTCGGATGGAAAACCGTCTCAACGGCGGTTCCATATGCCTGCTGGGAAACAGCATTATGAGGTATTTGAATTGTTCGAGAGCGATATTTTCGCTCCTCAGCCTATCTTGTATTATATGCAAAAGTGCTATAAAATATTGCGAATGATTTTAAAAGGCAGGTAAAAATATGTCACAACGTGTTGCAATAGTTGGAATCGGACAGACCCGCCACGGTTCAAGGCGTCCTTATCATAATGATGGAGAGATGATCAACGACGCAGTGACTAAGGCATTGGAAGATGCTCAGCTATCCATAAAGGATATTGAGAACGTTGTCATAGGAAACATGGACCTCTTCGAGGGACATAACTTAAATGATACCTTGCTCGCTGATTACACAGGCGTCATCGGCAAATCCGGGATGAAAATGAATACCGGAGGTACCGTGGGCACCACGAACGTCATTTCCGGATGGTTCAACGTAGCATCGGGAATGTGTGATACTACCCTGGTAATCGGCTGGGAGAAGCATGATGAAGGAAATGCCACTTCAGCTATGATCACGCTGTGGGAACCGGCCCTTGGCCGCAATTTCGAAGTGGGCGCCATCTCAGGCCTGTCGATGATTTCTAATTACTATATGTCGAAGTCAGGCTGCCCCCTGGAAATCGGCGCAGTTGTACGTGCCCAGGCATCGGATAATGCCGCAAGGAACCCCAATGCCCATCTCAGGGACAGGTTTACTGCCGAGGAAGTGATGGCTGCCAGGATGGTATTATATCCTCTCAATTTATTGATGATATGCCCGACCAGCCTGGGCGCATGCGCTATGGTGCTGGCCGGTGAAAAAGCAGCCAAAAAGATCAGTAAAAGGCCTGTTTGGATAAAAGACCACGCAACCGCTCACCAGGTGACCCGCGGCGCAGCAGAACTAACTACTGATCCCACAAAACAGGTCGACACTTCTATGACCGTCACGGCCAGGAAGATCTTCACCAGGAATCACATAACCAAACCGATGGAAGAAATACAGGTTATGGAAATGTACGACCCGTGTGCGTTCTGCCAGCCTGCCTGGCTTGAGGAATTTGGGTTATGCGAACCAGGCCAGGGATGGCGCTTGATTGAAAAAGGCGTGACTGCACGGGAGGGATCATTCCCCGTATCGCCTTCAGGCGGCGTTCTCTGTACCAACGCAATAGGTGATTCCGGCACGTTGCGCGTGGCGGAGGCAGCTTTGCAGCTCCGCGAAGGCGCAGGTGAACATCAGATTACACGCAAGGTTAAGTACGCATTAGCCAGCGGTTACGGCGGTTTTTACTACACTGATCTTCTGCTGCTAGCCAATACATTGGACTAACTTAAATCGACATTCCAACATTATCCCCGGTGGATATTAAGATAATAAAGGAGCCCCACGATATCGTGGGGCTCCTTTAACATTGACTGAGACAACTTATTACTTAGTCTCTGCTCAAATCCTGTTTTAGTGTTATTTTATATTTGCCGTCAATATAGGTGTCTTTATTTCTTGGATATTCTGACTCTCGGATTTTTTCCCTTGCCCAGTTTTTTAAGTATCCATCACTTTGATCGCAAGTAATAATAGCCATCAGTTGATGCGTATCTGCAAGATTATTCGTTTTCATTCCCCCCCCAAATTAACATATTGAGAAGCCCCCATTTATTATTTCTGTTAATCACATTGTCAATGGCAACTATTAGCATTTTTACCGTCATATTCCCGTCTATTGAAAAGTGAACTACTTAATAATATAAACGAACAAGTTGGCCTTTTGGTTTAGGCCGCGGTTATTTTGTATGTAAGTTCTATTTAACCATGACGGTTGGCTGGTAGTGGGAGGAAAACTTGTGCCTGTACTAGAAGCTGGGCAAGGGTCAAGAATTATACCGTGCTTACTTTTTCCATTTGCTCTGCTACTCTTTTAATACTTAACAACTGACGTCGCATCATTATTAAATCTCCCCAGGGTAGAACAAGTCGCAACAATAAACCAATTACCTTTGGATAGTGGATAAGGCACTTCACAATTATACGACACTGCTCTTTATTTTCAGGCAGGACAACATAGCTTACAGCCACATCACCGTAAACCTTTGACTCCTTGGAACCCTTTTTAATACGTATAGTAAGGTGTCTCTTATTCTCAACGCTTGTTATTTCGAAGAACTCCATTATTTCCTGGCCGATAATCAATTCCTCTGATTCTGGAATCGGTTCAGAAGGATTAAAGGGTTTGAAGGAATTCATAGTCACCCTGAGTTGACCAAGTATCCTGAAAATAATCTCATCAGATGCTCTTATTGTTGTCCCTCTAAAGTAGGTATCATTATAATTATCAAAAGCTAAATCACAAGGATATTGAAGTCGCCGCTCAACATCATTTGTCCCCCATGAATAACACATTAATGACATATCCGTCCTCCTACAGTTTTTTCTCTCAATAGTCAAAGCAAATGATATGCCGGCACCTTACTTACTGCTGGATTCATCCATTAGTTTAATAAAACCGGTCATCAATGCAATAAATTTTTCCAGCGTGGGTTGGTAATCATCACCGAGGTGATTGCGAACCAGATCGAACATTTCTTTATGTATCTTCTCGTGGGCATGGAAACCAATCCAGCCAAGGTCGGTGAGTTCAAGGATAACCTCCTTGTTATTGCCTATTGGGTGTGATTTGCGAACCAGTTCCTTCTTGACTAGTTTCTTGACTGTCTGTGATACCGCCCCTTTCGTCACATGCATGTATTTTGCCAATTTGGTTATATTAATCCCGGAGATGTTCCCAATGGCTTGAATCGTATGGATCTCCTTCTGATAAAGCGGCACACCAGTATTGAAATTACTGGCTGTTGAATGCATTAATTCTATTTTAGCTACAATCTGCTCGGCGATATTTACAAATTTCTGAAATGACCGGCTATTATTCTTCATAAAATATAGTATATCACCTAAACAATATTACAGACAATCTATTGAGATCACAAACGAGATTATATGAAGCGATTGATGAAGTCCTGCCTGTTGATATCCCAGATTAACAGGAGCGTATGGTAGACAGAACTTTTTCGTTGACCTCTATACAAAAGGATAGTTAGTATGCAAGACTGCCGGACTCCGACCAATATAACACACAAAGAGACAATAGATATTAGCTAATTGGACTTAGCTCCTTTGGGGCGGAACTGGGGTAAATTAATATCCTCAGTGAGTTTTTCAAAAAAGACTTCTACCTCCATATCACCCCTAACGTCTTCCGGTTTCACGCCGCGCAGGTTGGCTATCATTCTTACGCCCTCATCCAGTGTGGCGACCGCTGCTATATAGGGTACTTCTTCGGCAAAGGCCGGGTGAAAGGCCCTGTATATTACTGTCCACGTTAATATTTTCCCATGACCCGTGGCTTTGACCCACTCCGGAGGTTTGGTTGTGTTGCAGTTCGGGCACATAAAGCTGTCCCCCGCGTACAGCGGGTTACGTAGTTGCCCGCAGTTGACACACTTCATGAGCAATAGTTCGTTCCTGTTGGCAGCTTCCCAGAAAGGTTTTTTATCAGCGGTTATTTCCGGCAGCGGTTTGTCTATTTTGGACATGTTTATCTCCTTAAAATAGTAGTTGAATGGGCGTTCATAATGCCGCCTTCGGCTGTAACTAGACCGATCTCGGCGTCCTTGACCTGGCGTTCACCGCACTCGCCTCTTAACTGGCGCACGATCTCCGGTATGCCCGTCCAACCCTGTATATAGATTTCGGAAAGCATTCCACCTGACGTGTTAGTGGGCAGTTCGCCGCCGATTGAAAGCCTGCCGTTTTCTACGAAGGGGCCTCCTTCGCCCGGCTTGCAGAACCCCAGCTCTTCCAGTTGGGCGATTACCGTAAATGTGGTTGCATCATAGAGCCAGAGTACGTCGATGTCTTTGGGCGTTATCCCGGCCATCTTGAAGGCACACTGGCCGGAAGGTATTGCCCCGGTGGAAGTCAGATCAGGCCTGACCTTCAGGTCATGTATTACAAAACCCTGGCCAAAGCCCATGATGTAGATGGGCGGCTTTTTAAGGGACCTGGCCCTTTTAGCTGATGTGACTATTATCGCCCGGGCGGCGTCGGAAACAAGGCAACAATCCAGCAGGTGGAGTGGGTCCACTATCATCCTCGAGTTCTGGTGGTCTTCAATGGTAATCGGGGTGCGCATCTGGGCTAGCGGGTTGATACTGGCATGTTTGCGGAAGGTCACCGCTATTTCGCCTAACTGCCGGCTGGTCGTCCCGTATTTAAGCATATGGAACCTGGTCATCATGGCGTAGTAGGGCATCGGGCCGATCAGCCCATATGTCGGGTTGGCTGTCGGACCCGCTGAAGGGGACTTCGCTGATACAAAGCTTCGATAGGGAACGCTGGGTGCGCTGGCCGATTTTTCAACGTATGCGCAAAGGACCGTATCGCACAGGCCGGCATCGATCGCCATCGCAGCAGATTGTATCGCACAGCCAGCAGTGGCTCCCATGACGTAGTAGTTACCGCAAAACCTGGTGGTTTCAATGCCCAGGTCCTCCTGCAGATGAAAATGAAGTGTGTTATTGATTGCTCTTTCAACACCGCATGGTTCTAAAATGATGCCGTCTATGTCCCTGGAGGTCAGTCCTGCATCTTCCATTGCATTCCTGGCCGCTTCCAGCATCATTCCCCTCACGGTCCAGTCGGGCAGCTTTCCCTGGGGAGAATAGCCGACTCCGACAATAGCACATTTATCTTTTAAGCTCATTTGCTGCCTCCATCCAGAATCAGGATAGTATTCGCTGTGCCTCATCACGTATCAGAGGCGCTCACTGATTATGTAAACGACTTGAGAAATATTCTTAGCAAAAATTCGATTGCAGAAAGAAAATCTCTCATTTAAAGCCTCATCAGGTCAATGGAATCATAATAAGCAGTACTAAAAGGTGTTATAACATTACTAACAAGGTTGCTAAAGGAACTCCGGGATTCCCCCAGAGCGTACGTCTTAGGCTATATAAGTATACAATAGACAGAATTATTCATCTAATTTTGAGTATTCCCAGAAACGCTAATACTGAATCGCTTATGGGCATATCACTCCTATCAAATAGCCCTTCTGGCATCACATTGCAGCGCCAGGTGGGCATAAATTCCAGTGGTAAGTACTATCCGGCATAACTACGGCAATGATATGGATTAGAGGCACATTTTGTCATTACCCGGACCTATATACGTACAGATTTAGGATTTTGACAATGACAGGACGAGGTGGTGTAAAATACTCCATCGCTGTACTCACTAGTATTACTGAATAGTATGCACATCTGAAACTGACTATCACCAATTACGATATAAAGTAATTCAAAAATGAGGGAGGCTTGCAATGGAAGACTATTCATGGTTCAAAAGCTATGACCCTGGAGTTCCCCACACACTGGAGCCGTATCCCCAGAAGACACTGCTGGACCTCGTTACTGAAACCGCCACGGAAAAACCGAAGCATCCCATGATCATTTTTATGGGAAAGTATCTCTCATATGCCGAAATAGAGGCTTACACCAATACCTGGGCGGCTGCGCTGGCATCCATGGGCTTCAAGAAGGGTGACCGGATAGCTATCATGCTCCCCAACTGCCCGCAATTTATCATCGCACAATTTGGAGCCTGGAAACTGGGCGGCATCGTTGCAGGCATAAACCCCCTGTACACTGAAAACGAGCTTGTTCATACTCTGAATGAGTGCGGGGCAGAGATAGTAGTCACTCTTACCCCATTCTACAAAGCTCTCAAGGCCATCCAGCCACGTACAAAAGTTAAGAAGGTTATAGTCACCAGCGTCAAAGATTACCTGAAGCCAATGTTGAAGATCGCTTTTACCCTGCTTAAAGAGAAAAAAGAAGGGCATTATCTTGATAAAGTTGCTGAGGGTGATTTCTGGTTCGTTGACCTGATGAAGAAATACTCCGGCGCCAAACGGCCTGATGTCAAAGTTTCTCCTAACGATCCTGCATGGATACTTTTTAGCGGCGGCACCACGGGTGTTCCAAAGTCAGCGGTCGGCAACCACATGGCGGGTATTTACACGGGCTTACAAATAGTGACATGGTGGAGTGCTCACTTTAAGCCCTGGAATGATATTCTCCTTTGCCCGCTGCCGTTATTTCATGCTTTCGGCAACGTCGGGGTGC
The DNA here is from genome assembly GCA_026389655.1 of Chloroflexota bacterium. GTDB lineage: Bacteria > Chloroflexota > Dehalococcoidia > GIF9 > UBA5629 > JAFGLP01. The sequence goes on along the minus strand of JAPLHL010000256.1, from coordinate 7,716 downwards.
TTTCGGTTGCTATTGTAGGTCATAGCCCCATCTGCCTGATTGCCAATCCCAGGGACAGAAATTATCTTGTTGATTCTATAGAAAAGGTCAAACCGGCATTCATGCAGGCAGTGCCTACACTGTACAATTCCATAATGGAACATCCGAAAGTTAAAGCGGGCAAAGCCAACTTTAAATCGATGAAAGTCGCCATGTCCGGAGCGGCTCCGCTTATGGCTGAGACCAAAAGGCGGTTTGAATCGCTCACAGGTTGCAGGATGGCGGAAGGCTATGGCTTGACTGAATCTATGATTGCCTGCTGCGTTAGCCCCGGCAACGGTAAATTCAAAGAAGGCTCCATCGGATGCCCATTGCCTGATGTCATCGTGAGGATCGCAAATATGGAAACTGGAGAAGGCAGCCTGAAGCCGGGAGAGACAGGCGAACTTGTTATGAAAGCGCCGCAGCTCATGTTGGGATACTGGAACCGTCCGGAGGAAACTAAGGAGATGCTGCGCGACGGGTGGTTGTACACTGGAGATATAGGGCATATGGATGAGGATGGATACATTTTTATCACTTCACGTAAAAAGGACCTGATTAAGCCGGGAGGCTTCCAGGTGTGGCCGCGGGAGGTAGAAGAGGTCATTAGCGCTCACCCGGCGGTGTCCGAGGTTAGCGTAGCCGGGATCCCCGATCCAAAACAAACTGAAGCCGTTAAGGCCTGGGTTGTGCTCAGAGAAGGTTCTCAAGCCACCGCAGAGGAAATCCAGGAATTTTGCCGCAACAAGCTTACAGCTTATAAAATCCCCAAATACGTTGAATTCCGCAAAGAGCTGCCCAAGACTTTAATTGGTAAGGTCCTTCGGAGGGTCCTGCAGGAAGAAGAACAAAACAAACCGAAATAAGCCGTGTCTTAAATCACGGGCAGGCAAACGGGCGTATTCATAATTTATCGGGTGAAATCGGAATGAAGGATTTCGATGTTGAAGGGCAAGGTTTTCTCTCCTGATAGGGCAAATTACATGCACCCGTGTAAGAGCTACCCGCTTGAAGACCTGGTGATTAGAATACAACTAAAGAACTTTGCAATAAACAGCGCGGCAAATATGACGGCAAGGAGGTAAATTGTGGCACCAAACGGATATGATGTCGTTGTTATCGGGTCAGGGATCGGAGGAATGGCGGCGGCTTCTCTGCTTGCGAAAAAAGGAGTCCGGACCCTCCTTGTTGAAAGCAAAGAGCGTCTGGGAGGCAGATTCTCCACTATTAACTACGAGGGCTTTAAACTTCCGACAGGAGCTCAGCTCCTGCATGAGCAGGGCTGGATTCCCTGGCTATTGAAAGAAATGGGGTTAAAGGTTGAATTACGTCCGGTACCCCGCCTGTTCTACCGCATCAGAGACCAGGAATACGAAATGCCCGAGAAAGGCCGCTTACGCATGCTATTGAATTTTCTGGATAAAGCGGAGGCCGACAGGGGGAAAATAGCCGGAAACATTGTCAAAGAGGTTGCCGCCAGTATGCTTCTCAACGGCATAGCACAGACAATGGCAAAACCTGAAACGGAACGGTCCTGGACGCTCCGTGACTGGCTCCTCCAATATACCGACAATGAGATTGTGCACGAGATAATGGACCAGCTTTGTTCAAGTGCAATTATGGGCCATTCATGGGAAATACCGGCATCCGAGTTTTTCTTTTTCATGGCCCGTTCGGGAGGACAGAGAGATTTACTTATTGCGCCGTACGGCAGTATCAGTATAGTGGAAGCGCTGGCGGGCGCAATCAAGCCGGTTTGCGATATCTGGACCAATTGCGCGGTCCGCCAAATAATGATCAAACAGGGCAAGGCGACCGGAATGATTGTGGAAAAAGACGGAAAGACGCTGGAGATACCCTGCCGGGCTGTCATTAGCAATATCGGCCCAACTGCGACCATTCAAATTGCCGGGAAGGAGAATTTTACGGCTGATTACTTAAAACAGTTGCGCATGAAATTGAGGCCGAGCCCCTGTGTGCTCATCCTGATTGCCAGCGACAGGCCTTTATGCCTCGATGGGAAGACCGCCCTCATGATAACCATCGGCACAAGAAGGATAGGAGCAGTTGTCCCTCTCACCAATACATGCCCGGAACTCGCGCCGCCCGGACAGCACCTTCTATATTCGGTAGGGGAACCTAAATCATGCCTGTTGCCCATGGATGAGGAATATGAAAAACAACAGTGCATGCTGGACATAAAAGAACAGTTTCCCGATTTCGAAAAATACGGGCGTATCCTGAAAATGGAACCGCGCAATATCGACCATGAATGGCCGGAGGAACGCACCTGGAATGGCTAGATATGCCGATAGAAACCTCGATCAAGAATCTATTTACCATCGGCGATGCCTGTAAAAATGTCGGCCTGGCCGGTTCGTCCGGGGCCGTTGAGAGTGGATCAAGGGCGGTTAACGCTGTTCATAAAATGATCAGGAAATAGTAGACCGCTCTGAAAAGGAGAGTCCTATGATTATCGACAAATACCGGCTGGATAATAAAGTAGCATTAATAACAGGGGGTTCACGGGGCATCGGTAAGGCCATTGCAGCCTGTTTCGCCGAGGCGGGGGCAGATATTGTAATTGCCAGCAGGAAACAGGAGGAGCTTGATCAGGCCGCCCGTGAGATATCGGATTCAGGCAGGCGTTGCCTGCCGGTGGCAGCGCATGCCGCAAAAATTGACGACCTTGACATGCTGGTAAACAAAGCGATGGATGTCTTCGGCCGCATCGACATACTGGTCTGTAATGCCGCCACTAACCCGCAATCTTGCGATGTAATTGACACGGATGAATGGGCATGGGATGCAGTCATGAACCTGAACCTGAAGGGATATTTCCTGCTGACTAAGAAGGTAGCGAAAATAATGATAAAGCAGGGCGGCGGCGTTATTATTTTCACAGGGTCCACAAACGGGTTTAAGCCGAACCGCGGCGTCGGTGTCTATTCTGTAAGCAAGGCCGGCGTGCACTTGCTGGCGGAAGTGCTGGCCTTCGAGCTCGGCAAATACAATATCAGGGTTAACGTGCTGGCGCCCGGTGCCACCAGGACGGCTATGGTCAAACCGGCGTTGGAACACGCAGATTCAAAACTGGAGAAGTCTATAGCGGAACACACGGCACTGGGCCGTATAGCGGAGACGGAAGATTTGAAAGGCGCGGCTTTATTCCTGGCCTCGGATGCGTCAAAATTCGTTACCGGTCAAATCCTGGCAGTTGATGGCGGAGCCGTGAGTTACATATATTGAAACGGAAGTAACATTGCTACTGTACAGGCGCATATACCAAAAATATAGCCAATCAATGCTATCTCGCACCTGGCAGAACCGACATATTTATTTAATAGTTTAATGGGTTTGCCTAAGCATCCCATTAATCATGCCTGATAATGAAGGACCGCAAGCATAGTTTTCTTTAACCATCCTGCTCATAACAGCAAGGCCTTACTTTACAGTGTTCAATAAAGATGTAAGGGTCATATTTATTAACCAAATGGTCATTGGCTATGCAACTAATTCATGCAATACTGAGTTAAATAGTAGTAATGGTTCGAAAATAATATTAGAAGGTTAATAAAGTATGAGTTACATATGTGATGTTTGCGGCCCCAGGCTGGACTGCCATTCCATCTTATGCAACAACTGCGAAATAGGAATCATCTACGAAATAAATACTAAAGATGCAGAAACACCCGGGCAAACACCAGACGTAAGTATCGGCGAGGATAACCGGAAGCCGTCAATTTCACACCAAATGCATTCCCTAAACTAATGACAGGGTATTACCAGAAACTGATATCTTGATATTAAATCGAATTGGTGGACCTGAGGGGATTCGAACCCCTGACCTCCTGAATGCAAATCAGGCGCTCTCCCAATTGAGCTACAGGCGCACAAATATCAGGCTTGGTTTGCTGCCGCTCGCCTGACACTGGACCAGACTTCTGACAGCCGCCTCCCTGCAATCGCTGAGGAAAGCGAGCGGAACGGTGAGGAACTAGCGGCCGGTCGAGCGAGGGCCGTCGATCAATCACAACTAAAACGATATGAACCCTGAATGGATACCCATGCGGCCGAATGAGACCAATAAATACCCAACGATAGCCGCCGCAACAGCGAAGCCAGCCATTAGATAAATTAACACCCGATCCTTTTTGCGGTCAACTCCGAATCGATGTAGCAGAAGCCAGAAACTCATTATAGATGTCGCCAATAACAGAAGGACCTCCACCGTTAATACAAGAATTGTCCCGGGCAAATTAGCATAAGGAGTCGGTGATCCCCCATAAAACCCATGCTGCGAAAACGCTATAGCAGTGAGTAGAAAAAAACCGAAGAAAATGATCCACAGGATGCTTACTAGCCCGATCAGTATGCCGATTATCCACTTGAATACTTTCATACAACTTTTAAATCCTTACCCCAAGATTTGGATGCCTGAAACAAGGCCTGCCAATTACCGTGCGTCATTTCGCCTTTCCATTTAGACAAGTCACGGTGGCCGTTTTTGTCGCTTCATTATCTGCCTTATCTTTCACTACGGCGGAGAGGGTGTAGATGCGGCCCGTCTTGTCTTTGTCATTGCACCAAGCATCCAGCTTAATAGTATTGCCGAAGGCTGAAATTTTAGGTTCTACCAGATTATATTCGTCCCTTACGTTAAAAACCGTAGATGAGACGCCGGATAGATTGTCTGTTGCTGCGCCACTGACCAACACATTGACCGTCTTGTGTCCAGTTGCTTGAATCTTATCACGGCTGGTAGCAATAGTAACATTCGGCACTGTTTTATCCAGCTTCAGTACGATAGATTTCTCCTGTTCCCGATTGGTCGTATTATCGGTAGCAGAGTAAGTCAGTGTGGTCGTTCCCTCGGTGGAGATGGTAATGCTGGTGTTATTTGCCTGCACACTTTTTTCTCCAACGGTCGCTCCGGTCAGTTTATAGTGAATTGACTTGATATTGGCTCCGCCTTTTTGACCTTCAGAGGTCAGCTTCACGGTCACATCAGAATTATTCCAGCCATTTTCATTAGGCGCAGGATTTATTTGCACCTTTGTCGTTGGTAATTTAGTATCTGCACCGGGCCTATTGACGTTCCCTTTCGTTCCGTCCTGGGGCGGTAATTTGTTGTCAGCCTTCGTCTTATGGACGTTTACCACTGTTACATCATCCGGATCGATGCCGTTGTAATCCGGATCGGAGGAGATGGCCGGAGATGTAATTATACGATAGACAGCTTTGCCTTTATTGTTAACGCCATCGTTTACTCCAGTGATCCCAACTGCTGCCAGGCAAGCCAACAGAATATTATCTTGACAATTTTCATATAGCCCTATTAGCGCCACTGATATATCAACACAAAATAACCGACAATTGCCCAAGCTGCAAGAGAAGCAATTATCACCACGGAAATTATCCTATCTTTAACAGAATTAATACCAAATTTATGCCTTGCTAGCCAATAACCGGCGACTGCAACTATTAATGAGAGAAAAATCCCTGCAGCAATTACCCAATCTTGTAGTATCCAACCCCAGCGCCTGTATGTATAAAACGATTGAAATCCCAAACCTATCCAAAGTACAAAAGTGAAAAGTGCAGCGGCAGCAACGCCCCCTGCAGCAAGCAGCCAACCCAGTACTATCCTGACAATTCTCATAAATCCTTTCCTACGCGCTTATGATTGGTTATTTAATATAGCTAATACTTCTATTAATTGCATACACTACTTATAGTTATTTCCGATCAACCTGTCGGAATTTAATATCATTTCACTTTTCCATTAGGACAAGTCACAGTCGCCTTGCTTTCTGCTTCGTTACCTGCCTTATCTTTTACTATAGCAGAAATTGTATAGATGCGGCCTGTCTTGTCCTTATCATCGCACCATGCATCCAGATTTATAGTGTTGCCAAAGGCTGTAATTTTGGGTTCCACCAGATTATATTCGTCCTTCACATTAAGAACCGTTGATACGACGTCGGAAAGATTGTCGGTTGCCGTGCCATTGACTACCACACTTACCATCTTGTGGCCAGTTGCTTGAATCTTATCAGGGCTTGCAGCAATAGTCACGGTCGGCGCAGTTTTATCCAGCTTCAGTACAACTGATTTCTCCTGCTCCCGATTGGTCGCATTATCCATGGCATAGTAAGTCAGGGTGGTTGTGCCTTCGGTTGAGATGGTAATGCTGATGTTATTTGCCTGCACAGTTTTTTCTCCCACCATCGCTCCGGTTAGTTTATAGTGAATTGATTTAACACCGGTCTCGCCATTTTGACCCTCAACGGTCAGCTTCACGTTTATATCTGAGTTATTCCAGCCGTTTTCATTAGGCGCAGGCGTGATTTGCACTTTCGTGGTTGGTAATTTAGTATCTATACCGGGCTTATTTACGTTCCCTTTCGTTCCGTCCTGGGGCGGTAATTTGGTGTCAGGATGAACCTTATGGACATTCACCACCGTAACATCATCCGGATCGATACCGTTATAACCCGGATCGGACGAGATGGCCGGTGAAGTAACTATGTGATAAACATTTTTGCCTTTATTGTTAACGCCATCGTTTACACCCGTTATTAAGACCGTTTGTGCAGTATCCCAGTTCATTGAAGTAAACGTGACCTTGGCTGGCGAGATCTTGCCCTGAACGGGATTATCGCTCTTCAAGTTAATGGTCACATCGGCGGTGGGCTTGTAGGTCAGGACCATTGTGAAATTATCCGTGCCTCCGCCTTCTGTTGTCATCAGCCGCGTTGTCGGGTGAACAACAATATGCTGAGGATGGCGGGATACGATGTTAACAGTGCCATTGGTCCTTGTTTCCTCCGGAACTGATGGAAAATAGACGGTAGCGAAATTCAGGATTTGGGTGTTATCGGGTACTCGGGTGTCGGCGTTGATGCTAAAACTGACGGATCCTTTCTGTTTTGACTGTACTTCACCTATGGTCCATTTGATAGTTCGGGTTTTGGGATCATATACTCCCTTGTCATTGATTTTTAAAGTTAACGCATCCAGGCCTTTTCTCAGAACGTCTGTGATGTACACGCCATAGGCATTGCCTTCGCCCTCGTTTTCGTAGTTGACAGTGTATGTGAGAGTCTCACCGGGCTTCACGTAACCCAAAGGCGTTACTGAGAGCGAGTTGGGGTCCCGGGCTACAAGGATCCTTTGACTATACTTTGACATATGGTGTTTCTCTATTGACTTTACCAAATCCGTGATCTTAGATTGGTCCTCCGGGTATTCGGGATTTCGACCATATTTGGCATAGAATTCATACGCCAATTCAGGATACCATTCATGGTCAAAATTTGATGGTACCGTGAAAACTATTACGTTAGAGGGAGGGTTGGTAACCCAGTCCCTGAAGTCTTCGGTAACGGGAAAATGGTCAGTTCCCACTATATTGTCCTGGCTATCCGCCCAGCGGATATCAAGACCGTTATCAAAATCATCTGGATAGTTTTTTACACTTGCGATATGTTGTCCTTGATCATGATAATCCTCAATGGCCGATAAAATAGAGTCCATATTGGCATCGCTTAGATTCGAAGCTAATATATTATAAGGGAAAGGCAAAGAACTCGGACGAATGAGTTGCTCCCTTGTAATGCCATCGTTATTATGTTCTTGAAGTAAGTTTATAACTTCCGTTTTAAACCCTTTTACCACGTCATCGCCCACCAT
>JAPLHL010000297.1 GCA_026389655.1 Chloroflexota bacterium | reverse complement strand
ATAATTCAACTTTATACATGTCATCGCCGACTTTAATCCCGCCGTCTTTGTTGATCTCTTCAGCATAGATTTCCAAAACCGGCCGTATCTGGAGACCCCACTGGGCGCCCGAGCCGGAAAATGGCATAACACAGCCGATCTTCAAGACTTTGCCTTCAGCAGGTGCGGCTGTCGGAGAAGCGGCACATGCAGCCACAGTGGTTACGATTAAGACCGTAAGGAAGCATGCAATCACTTTCTTAATGGATGGCATTGTTGTACCCCCTTAATGTGTAATAAGTTTACACGCCGAGGTATGCTTTTATTATGTCGGGATCTTTGAGCAATTGGGCGCTGGGACCTTCTTTGCGCAATTCGCCATTTTCCAAAACGTAACCGTAGTTTGACAGGCTGAGTCCCATACGTGCGTTCTGCTCAACAAGTAATATCGTATGACCCTCTTTTTGAAGAACTTTCATCTGGTTTTCCAGGTTTTTACAGAATATTGGACTCAACCCCAGAGACGGCTCATCGAGAAGAATGAGCTTTGGATCTGCCATAAGCGCACGCCCGATAGCCAGCATCTGCTGCTGACCGCCGCTCAATCTCATACCTTTTGAGTTGGTCCTTTCTTTTAATACCGGATAAAGTGCATACACCTTCTCCAGGTTACGGGCGATATTTTTGCGGTCTTTCTGCATGTAAGCGCCAACCATCAAATTTTCTTTAACGCTTAATAGAGGAAATATTTTTCTCCCCTCCGGGACTTGAATTACACCCTTTTTTGCAATCTCCGGGGCATCTAACTGATCGATCCTTTCGCCGTTGAACCAGATCTCCCCTTTGGCCGGTTTGAACAAGCCGCTAATCGTATTAAAGATGGACGATTTCCCAGCCCCGTTCGCACCGATTACAGTAACGAAATCTCTCTCGTTGACCTTAATCGATACACCACGCACAGCCTCTACACCAATATAGCTGATGTAGACATCACGTAATTCCAAAAATGTTGATGTACTATTCACTCTACCCCCAAGTAAGCTTCGATGACATCTTTTCTTTTCATTACCTCTACAGGCTTGCCATCGGCGATCTTATGACCAAAGTCAAGCACTATCAACCTGCTGCAAATACTCATAACAGATTTGATATTGTGCTCTATCAACATTATGGTAACACCTTTATCGACTATCTTCCTTATGCAATTCAAAACGATTTCCACTTCGCCAGCATCCATGCCGGCTAAAGGTTCGTCAATTAACAGTAATTCGGGATCGGATGCTAACGCCATAGCCATTCCAAGTGTGCGCTGTTTGCCGTGAGGCAAGCCCGCCGCAGGAAAAAGACTATAATCGGAAAGCCCGAAAGTATCAACAATTTCCACCGACTTGGTGAGTTTAGCCATCTCTTCCTGAACGTAAGGTTTCGTGCCCCAAAAAGACTGCCATAAATTCGTTTTGTCCGATAAGTAACATGCCCTGAAAACATTTTCCAATGTTACGGTATCCCAGTAAACCATATTTTGCTGGAATGTCCGTACGATTCCTTTTGCAGCTATTTTATCGGGCCGCAGGCCGCTTATATTCTGCCCTTTATAAATGACCTGACCTTCCGTTGCATGGTAGTACCCGCTGATAACGTGAAGCAAGGTGGTCTTACCTGAACCATTCGGTCCAACAATCCCCACTATCTCTCCCTTGTTCACTTCAAGATCAATTCCTTCCAGGGCCATTACGTTTCCGAAAGCTTTTTTTACATTTTTAAGTTCTAGTAACGCCATTTTTCACCATCCAAGCTTCTATTGCTTGGCCACAGCTGATTTATTTTTAAACAGACCTTTTATCCATAACGGGAATTTGACTTGTAACTCAACAAGTCCGTTTGGCATAACGAATAGGAATAATATAACCATGACTCCAAATACCAACGGACGCAGACCTTCGAGATGTATTTGCATCAAAGTACCAGAATAGGTCAATATGATGGCGCCGATGCAAGGTCCCGCGACTGGCGACAACATTCCACCAATTACACACATCATAAGGGCCCCCATGGATTGCCCGCCGGCAAACAAAGGCGGCCCCACCCACGAAAGGTAGTATACATAGAAGGCACCGGCAATCCCGGTTACAAAGGCTGCCAGTGTGAACATTATCACCCTGTATTTCATCAGGTGCATCCCCAGGTGTTCCGAAAGTATGGGACTAAATGCCGTGCTCCTGACTATTCTGCCCAGCCGGCTGCGGTCAATACGCCAAAAGACCAGTGCAAATAGTATTACAAGCGCCAGAACAATGTAATAATAAGGCAATTTTGTTGTAGCAAAGTTGATAACGGTATCACCAATAGTGACAACCGGCGCACTGACTGCAATACCTGTCATACCCGAAGTCACGCTATCCCAGTTTTTGGCAATTATTGTGATGATCTCACCCAGCGCCAGTGTGGCAATTGAAAAATAAAATATACCCGTTATTCGCAATACAACAATTCCTACCAGGAAAGCAATGAGGGCTGCTGTCAGCCCTCCAACCACCAAGGCCAGCCAGATTGGGAACCCTGCCTTGGTTGCTACCAGAGCCGCAACATATCCTCCGATAGCCATGAACCCCGCCTGCCCCAGGCTTAACTGACCGCTCCGGAAGACAGCGGCAAAACCCATGGCGAATAGACAATAAACGCCGCATTCGATTAATATCGAAAGTACAAACCGGTCCCGTATAACCAGGGGAAAAGCAATGACTATGATGATAAATGCTATCAACAGTATCAGGGGAAGTTTAGACTTAATCTTTGCAAATTCCATCTGCTTTTATTTCTCCGCAATCCCGAATAACCCTTCTGGTCTGATAAGTAATATAGCTATAACAAGTCCAAAAGAAAGTAATTGAGACCAGAATCCTATGTAATATGCAACAATGCTGCTCGTGATACCCAGAATTAAACCGCCTATAACGGCCCCCCCAAGGCTGCCCATGCCGCCTATAACGATCGCCATCAATGCCCACACCACTTGTGGTCCTCCGATCCATGGGTCAACATAAAACAACGGCGCCATGATACCGCCTGCCAGGGCTGCAAGTCCGCAGCCAATACCCATGACAATTGATGCAGTACGTGCAACATGTATACCGAACAGCCCGGCAGCCGTAGGTTGTTGAGCAGAAGCCCTCATTGCCAGGCCAAACTTCGTCTTCTGAATAAAAAGCCAAAGGGCTGCGATCAATATAACAGCGATAACTACCGTGGCAACTCTCTCATTGCTCAGGCTGATGTTGCCTAAGGTGAACGTGCCGGGGAATGAAGTATTCACTGACTTTGGCGCAGGCCCGGCAATCAGGGTGATAACGCCCTCAAAGACAGAGGATAACCCTACCGTAACCACCACTATTTGCATGGGCTGGCCGATGGGGCGCATGATATATTTTTCCAGTACCAGTCCCAACAGTCCTATAACTACGGCTGCCGCAACCAGACTTACAAAGAAATTAATCCCAGTCTGCTGAAAGGCATAATAAACGACATAAGCTCCCATCATATAGAATTGACCGTGGGCAAAATTCAATATCCCCATGATACTGAACAACAGCACCAGACCTAATGCCACTAAGATAAACGTCGATGACGCTACAAGACTGTCTATTAATATTGCTGGTGGCACTATCCCTCCTTCCTTAACGTTTTATTACGCTTCATATTGAGTGATCGATATCCTTGTCTGGTCAACATTATTTTTTCAGAAGTCGTGACATGCGCTACTGCCGTAAAGGCTACAGACACCAATATTTTATATTTATCCGGCATGATCTTCCCAATTTTAGATTATTCGATATATCAGTTTTTTTATTACAGAGCGAAATTATACACCATTTATTTTATGCAGTAAACCCTTGAGCTTATACACTTATTTAAATAATAATACGAACATAAACGATGTTGCATCACCAGCTATTTTTTAGCTTTAAATTTTGCCAATTCTTCAT
>JAPLHL010000138.1 GCA_026389655.1 Chloroflexota bacterium | reverse complement strand
TTGCAATCATTATTGCAATGATGATTTTGCTTTGTGCTGCATGCAAACCCGCTGCACCGATAATAACACCATCTTCAGTATTGCCTGCAAATAGTGCCCCGGTTATTGTCAGTATTATAGGAATCCAGGAATGGAAACCGTCTACCGAGGGCAACCTGACTTGTGACGCCTCCGATCCGGATGGGGACAAGCTGAATTATATCTGGACTGCAGAAAATGGCACGATAAAAGGTGAAGGCAATAAGGTTATCTGGGTCACACCCGATTCCACGGGCAATTATGCTGTGACAGTCCGCGTCACGGATGGCAAGGGCGGCGAGGCAACGGCGAGTAAGAGTTTCAAAGTAGTTACAAATCCATATGGCAATGATAGCCCGGACACGACCATATATTTAAAATTCGCAATGCCATCTACAAGCCTAGTTCAGGAGACCCGCCGCGTCAGGACATGGACAACCTGGGAAATTCAATGCGTTGTGCAGGATACCGATGCCAATGAGCTTACATATGAATGGTCGTCGCCAGCCGGCAAGCTAAACGGAAATGGGCTTGCAGAGGGAAAGGCCAGCCGAACCGGATGGACCACCCCCGGTGTTGCCGGTACGTACACTGTCAGTGTAACTATAACCGATAAAGCAGGCAATAAAGCGAAGGGAGAGGTCACCTTCGAAACCCTGTGCTGCAGGGACTAATCAAGTAATAAATTTAAATAATAGAAGGCAAAATGAAATGACACTCAATATAGCGACTAAATTCTATTTCTTCTCAGGGAAAGGCGGCGTGGGGAAAACAACCATGGCGGCGGCCAGCGCAGTGCACTACGCAGCTTCGGGAAATAAGACGCTGATTATAACAACGGACCCTGCATCGAACCTCGCCGATGTTTTCGAGCAGACTATCGGTTATAGCATTGTCCCAATCGTGGGCATAAATAATCTCTTTGCAATGGAGCTTGACCCCGACAAAGCCACTGCAGAATACAGGGAAAGAACAATTGCCCCTTTGAAGGGACTGATTGACGATGAAAGCCTGGCCGTAGTCGAAGAACAATTGAATTCGCCATGCACGGCTGAAATAGCCGCCTTTGAGCGTTTTACGGATTTCCTGCAAGATTCCGATTATGATGTCGTCATATTCGATACCGCTCCCACCGGCCACACATTGCGCCTGCTGGAACTGCCAGGGGAATGGAGCAAAGTAATAGAAAATGCAGCTAAGGACGGCAGTGCTGGGCAGACCTGTATAGGACCTGCTGCAGCACTGGCAGAGTCCAAAGAAAAATTTGACCGTGCACTTTCTGCGATGCGCGATGCAAAGCAAACCACTTTCATCTTCGTCCTGCGACCGGAGGCGACGGCTATCTATGAAACGCAGCGCTCTATTACAGAATTGACCAAACTTGAAATCGTTTCCCAGGAATTAATCGTGAACGGTATTTATCCCAAGAAAGCATGCGACAATCCATTCATGCTGCGCCGCTATTATAAACAGCAGGAATATCTAAGCCAGATTAAAACCAATCTTGCACTGCCAACAACCTTGATGGAACTTGAGGCAAATGAGGTTAAGGGGAAGAAATCACTACAGACAATAGGCCAGAAACTATTAGAGAATCCTATGAAACTGGCAAATTATCCTATACAGATCCTCGACATCGCACAGGAGTCAGTAGTTCAGAATTATAAGCAGGTGGATCCCACCGTGGAAAAGCTGCTGGTTCCAAATAATGGGCATAAGAGGACGATCTTCTTTGCCGGCAAAGGCGGCGTGGGCAAAACATCGGTTGCCGCTGCCACAGCTTTATGGATAGCCAGGCGCGGTTATCACACATTGCTGCTCACAACTGATCCGGCGTCTCATCTTGCGCAGATACTCGGACAGCCAATATCTGAAAAACCGGCACGGGTAGGGGAAAAGGGAAAGCTGTGGATGGCATGTATCGACGGACCGCAAGCTGCAAAGG
>JAPLHL010000192.1 GCA_026389655.1 Chloroflexota bacterium | reverse complement strand
TACTTCCCATTATTTTCACTATTTTAGCATTGCAGGTTTTCCAGTATATTTCACCGTGTGTTGTGAGTATCAAATAGCCTTTCGGTTTAGTAATTCTATTCAATTCTTGTAACCAATGGAATTGAATGTCCTCGGGTAAGTGAGTAAACACGCTAATTCCATAGACAAAATCGAACATACCGTCACTGAATAATGTGGGCGGAATATGAGGAACCACAGCGAATATGCCGAACTTTGCATAATTGTGTTTCAACCAATCGATCGCTTCTCCATCAATATCCACTCCATAAAACTCAGTTGAAGGGACAAGGGTCTTCAGCGCCCGCAGTATCCTCCCACTACCACACCCAAAATCAAGAATTGTCTTAAAATCCTTCAGTTCTTTTCCCGATTCTCTTAGGCCGCAGTTCAAGTATTTGTATGACCTAAAACCGCTTTCAATATAATCTGGAGTATAAACCCCTGATGTTCGAATTTGGAGATGTTTAGGTGGTGGTAAAGGAATGTTTTCTCCGTGAAGTATAGACATTAATTGTGTCAACAAAACGTCTGTATCAGAAATCTGCGACTGGACTTTTTCGACACCTGGAGCCCTTGGCTGCTCTATTTCAACTTTGTGTTGATCTACGTCAGCCCTTAGCTGATTCAGTATAAGAAAGAGTCGGTTTAGATAGGGCAATTTACTACCTACATTCTTCACTATGCTCCAAAATGGTGATAACATCTATTGAGGTCCTCCCCTTTTCTGTAACCATTTTACTAGGTTCTATAGATTAATAATCAAACATCTACCTTAATCTAGAACAAGCCCGCTTTTTTATCTTGTCCATATCTTTATAACCCCTCGCTCGCTGCCTCTCCCCATGCATACCTTAATGGACGCATTCTATCGCATTAATATGCCTTATGCAATGGGCTTACATGCTAATCATGATTTTCGGCTCAGAACTTATTATAAATACTACTTCTTGTACTTAAACTCCTGGTATCTCTCTTAGATGAAGTTTGACCTCTCCCCCATAAACTAGTCCATTGTATAATCAGGGTCGAGAGCAGCAGAACCAGCAGCCTGCATTGTATGAGAACGCCCAGCACCGGAATGCCCGAATTGTCTGTAGCTTGAGTTGCCCGCTAATTGGGTTCGTTAATCACGTTTTTTTCTTAATACCATTACGATAATCCGTGCAATTATCAGCAATCCCACGATTGCGACAACGATTATTATCAGGATACTGAAATCGAAGGAGGACTTGTTGTCTGTGGGGCCTGATTTATTAGTGGTGTTGGATGAAGTGGATGTGGGCTTGGAAACAGTTGTGTTGGAAGATGGAGTGGTTACAGCTTCCGGAGCGATGGTGATGGATAAAGTTTTGTTGGCGGTATGCGATTTAGTATCGGTAACCGTGATAGAAAAACTATTTGTTGCTGCGGTGGCCGGGGTGCCCGAGATAACGCCCGTGCTGCTTAAAGTGAGCCCGGTTGGCAAGCTGCCGTCCGTGAGTGTCCAGGTATAGGAATTGGTCCCGCCTGTGGCTGCCAGCGTTGCGGAGTAATTGGCGCCTGTTTTACCGCTGGCAAGGCTGGAAGTGGTGATACTAAGCGGGATGCCGGGGGAGACTGTGATGGATAAAGCTTTATTGGCGGTAAGCGAGTTGGTATCGGTCACCAGCACGGTAAAATTATATGTTAAGGCAGTGGTCGGTGTGCCTGATATTACGCCTCCGCTGCTGAGGGTTAGCCCGGTTGGCAGATTGCCGGTGGAGAGTGCCCAGGTATAAGGGCCGGTGCCGCCTATGGCTGCCAGCGTTGCAGAGTATTGGACGTCTACTATGCCGTTGGAAAGGCTGGAAGTTGAGATTGCCAGGGTTGGATTTATGATAATAGAGAAAGCTTTGGTTATAGCATTCGATGCGGTATCGTAGACAAGGACGGTAAAATTATAAGTTGAGGCAGTGGTCGGTGTGCCTGATATGACGCCTGAGTTGTTGAGGGTTAGCCCGGTCGGCAGGCTGCCGGTGGAGAGAGCCCATGTATAGGAGCCGGAGCCGCTTGTTGCTGCCAGTGTTGCGGAGTAAGAGATGCCAACCACGCCGCTGGCGAGGCTGGAAGTTGAGATTGCCAGTGTTGGTGCCGATACTGGGCTGATGGAAATGGATAGATTTTTGGTGATTAAGTGCGATTCGCTATCGTAGGCCAGGACTTTGAAAGAATATGTTGAGGCGACAGTGGGCGTGCCGAAGATAATGCCTGATGTGCTGAGGGTGAGCCCGGTTGGCAGGCTGCCGGAAGTGAGCGCCCAGGTATAAGAGCCGGAGCCGCCTGTAGCTGCCAGCGTTGCAGAGTAAAAGGCGCCTATTGTGCCGCTGGCAAGGCTGGTAGTTGAGATTACCAATGTGGATGACGATGATGCACTGATGTAAATAGTGAAAGTCCCGGTAGTGGCATGTGCAGCTGTATCAGAGCACACGATG
>JAPLHL010000218.1 GCA_026389655.1 Chloroflexota bacterium | reverse complement strand
ATCAATTATCATACCCCGCAAGCCCGCATACTCAGAGTTAAGAATGACAGGCGTAGTATAAATCGCAGCAGGGAATTTGCTACCATCTTTTCTTATTGCCGTGTATTCCTGCGACGGGAATTCCTCATCTATTAGACGCTGGTTAATATTATTAGCCGCCCTTTCGAAATCCTCTGGGATTATTAATTCAGAATTTCTCACACCTGCAGCAATATCCGCCTGGCTGTATCCAAACATTTTAAATCCCTGCCGGTTGAAGAAGGTTAATTTACTATCCTTATCTGTTTCAAATACAGTCTGGGGCAGTAAATTGGCCATGTTCCTGAACCGCTCTTCACTAGCACGGATAGCCTCCTCCTCCTTCCTTCGCTCAGTGATATCTTGAAATACTGCTATGATCGACTTCGGTTTCCCTTCTGCATCAAAGAGCATTGAAGAACTTAGCTCTATAGAGAATGGCCGTCCGTCTTTTTTATAGCTGGTAAGTTCCCAATTTCTTATAACTTCCGACTTTTTAAGTTTTTCCAAGTTCTCGAATATTTCCTGGTAGTTTTCGGGGGCCACCATGTCCATGATGTTCTTGCCCCTTAAATCCTCTGTCAAATCAAACCCGAATACTGCCAAGGCCTGTTTAGTATGCATAATAATAGTTCCATTTATATCCATGAGTACTATAGCATTAGGTGAAGTCTCAATAAGGCTTCGATATAGACTTTCGCTTTCTTGAATTCTTCTTTCTGCCTGCTTGCGTTCAGTTACGTCCCTACCCTCACCCAGTATAGATAGCGGCTTGCCGTTCTCATCCCGAATGAGACTGAATGTATTTGACGACCATATCGTGGTGCCGTCCTTACGATATAACTCCAAATCCACAGTGCGCTTAAAACTGTAGTTTGGGTCGGCCTCCCGCGGGCCTCAGCAAGAATGCCCGTCGCCTTTCCCTGCTCGTCCCTAAGGAACTGGAATGTGCAGTCGGCCACGATGATATGGCCGTCTTTACAATAGAACTCCAACTCCAATGAAATAGAGGCTGAAGGCTGTGTAATCTGTCCTTTCTTCTCTATATGAGTATATTTTTCAAATGCTCTTACTAATTCTCCAAGCGACTCAGGTGTCATCTGCCTATCCAACGGCAGCGCGTATATTTCGTCCAGGCTGTAACCCCTCGCTTTCACGGCCGACGGGCTTAACCAGGTAATATTCAGATCCATGTCCGTCATCCATACAGTGTTTGACATGTGTTCCGCCAGCAGGTGATAGGTATATTCGCTCTGTCGCAGGGCTTCTTCTGCTTTCCTGCGCTCAGTTACGTCCCTACCCTCACCCAAGATCGAAATGGGCTTGCCGTTATTGTCCCGGAGGAGGCTGAACGTATTTTCCGACCAAAAGGTTGTGCCATCCTTGCGGTAATACTCCAGATTTACGGTGCGCTTAAAATCGTAGTCGGGGTTGGCCTCCAGCTTCGCCATCTCTTCCAAAAATGCTTCAGCCGCTACCTTATACGTTTCCGGTGTAAGGTTTTCTTCCAGCGGCATTTCCATTATCTCCTGAGCTGTGAAGCCGCGGGCACGTTGCACTGAGGGACTCAGGTATGTGGGCTTCAGGTCCATATTCATGAGAAATACGGTGTCTGTCATGTGCTCAGACAGCAGGCGGTACAGCGACTCGCTCTCTCTCGCCGCTTGCTCCACCTGCTTGCGCTGGGATATGTCGCGGATTACGCCTTCGATGGCGATGAACTCACCATTTTCATTGTATACAGGAACGTCGATCCGTTCCGTCCAAATCACACGCCCGTCTTTATGCATCCAGCGATGAGTACACAGCACCCCAAACAATTCTATATTTCTGAAATGCTGTTTATATATATCCTTGTCTTCAGGATGTACTAACTTCAGACCCAGCAGAGGGTCAGCATAAAATTCTTCCGGTATGTATCCCGTAAGTTTAGCAACCACCGGGCTAATGTATTCAAAGCGCCAATCAGGCTTCACGCTATACCTGTAGATAACATCGGGCGCGTTTTCGGAAAGCCTGCGGAAGCGTTCCTCACTCTCCCGTAATGCAATCTCGACCTTCTTGCGCTCACTGATGTCCCTGATAAAGGCCAGTGCGACTTTCTCGCCGCCTCGCTGTACTATGCTGGTATTGATCTCCACAGGTACGTAACAACCATCTTTCCTGACAAGCTCCAGCTCATCAGGACCCGTGCCTTTGCCATTTTTATTATCCTGAAACAACTCCGTTGCCCTGGCAAGGCTGTTTTCAGCGATGACATTCAATTTCATAAAGCTATTACCTATTAGCTCTTCACGCTTGTAGCCTGTTATTTCTTCGCACCAGCGGTTAACGTAGAGGAACTTACTTTCAAGGTCATACATATAAACACCGTCCGGAGCATTGTCCAGGTAGGCACTGAGTTGATCCTCGCGCTCCCGCAGCGCATCTTCTATGCGTTTTCGCTCAGTAATATCGCTGAGGAAGCTCAACGTAGCGGGTTTGCCCTCCCAATCAATCAATGCGGTGCTTATCTCCACCCAACCGACCCTCCCTCCCTTAAGCACGTACCTGAACGGATAGATATGCTCGAAGGGTTCGCCCTTTAGCCTGCGCCGGTGCCCGTCAGCAAGCAGTTCCAGATCATCCGGGTAAACCAGGTTGGCAAAGGGCATATCTTTGAGCTCAGCGGCAGAGTAACCGGTAAGATCAATAGCCCTGTGGTTGAAGAATTTGATCTTCAAGTCCTGCACCACAAGTATTGCTTCGCCGGCAGTCTCCAAAATAAGGCGGTACTGCTCCGCACTCCGGCTCAATGCATCTTCCGTCTTCTTGCGCCCGGTGATGTCATTGGCTGACTCAGTAGTTTCTTTTTTAGCCGGTTGCTTCTTTCTGACCATTTAAGGTCCCCCTTTCGCCAGGTATTTCACTCGCCTCATCCTGTACAATATGAGATGGGGAGATAAATCGTACTGCTAGCAGCAGAAGGATAATTTCTATCCACCACTTTCAGCATATGTGGATATTAATCCATTTATCCAGGCCGTTCGCCAGGAGTGCCCTGATACCGAAGTTCGTGTTATGGATTTCAACGATACGATAATATTATGGGAATAGCCCCATAATATAATTGACAAATTGTATAGTAAGCTTTACAATTAGTATAAGTTATTATACAGGAGGCATCAGAATGCAAATAAATAAATTTCGTATTTACAAGGCGATCATAGCGGGCGGGCTGGTCATTGCTGTGGCAATTGCGATTGCTACCAACACCGCCATAATCGCGCTGGCGGCGGTTGTTGCAGCTATTGCACTTGCGTTTATCCTGGAACGCAGCAACAAAGAGATAGTACGGGATGAGCGAATCTCGCAGATCAGTGGGAAAGCTGCTTCTGCTTCTTTGAATAGCATGCTTATACTGGCGGCAGTCGCCTCACTGGGCATCGCCCTTTTCCGCAGCCAGTTGCCGGAAAACGTTGTTTTCTTCGGTGCTATCATGGGCTATGTTATCTGTGCTGCATTAATACTAAATATATGTTTTTACGCCTATTTCAGCCGGAAGCTATAGGGTGCAACAGATGAAAAACA
>JAPLHL010000050.1 GCA_026389655.1 Chloroflexota bacterium | reverse complement strand
GCACATGAATATATTGCCCCATTTCCCCATACTGAATTCTGGTATAATATTGGCGTTTTCCTTGCGGCTGATCAGCAGTGCAGGCGGTATAAGCAATGCCATCAGGACGGCCATAGCCCCGCCGGCGTAGCGCATATACTCGAGAAAGCCCGCCAATCCCAGGATCGCCATGATAAAACCGGGTACAGTAGCCACGAGCCAGGATAGCCTGTAACCCCAATTCAGCCTCTCGACGATGACCACAGCCAGTGCGTAAGCTATACTCCAGTAGCTTGTCAGCAGTCCCAGGAAAGCGAAAATCGAACCAAGTATTATAGCCCATGTCCCTACTGCGTTACCCCACCCGATTATGGCGACCTCGGTGACTGGTTTGGATACCAGGGATGCCATGATAGAGATAACCAGCGTGAAAACAAGGTTGATGGTTAGTCCGAGTACCACCGCACCTGGCACCAGTTTTTTATTCCAGGATAGGCCTTCCGCAGCCTGGGGGACCGAAAAGAGGCAGGTCAGGCAGAACATGACCATGCCGTACAGGGCGAGTATTTTCATAGAATCGCCGGTCCACAACGGCAGCGCATTGAACGGATGGCCGAAGGAAATGGCCGACAGTACCAGCAATACAACGGCGATGCTGATGATGGAGTATTTCTCGCTTATTCCGACAGCCTTGAGCCCCAGGGCTACGATGCCGGCGGCGACTATATAGGTGATAACCTCGCCTGCCCACAGCGGCAGGCCGGGGAAAAGGTTCCTCAGCAGTTCCGCACAGCCGACGATATATCCTGCCATCAGAGCATAGAAGGTGATGAGCACCAAAGCGAATATGATCCAGGTTAGTGCCTTGCCCCACCAGGTCTTCTTGAAGATGTACTTGCCGAAAAGCTCAACCAGTTGCTGTGGTTTATCTTCGCGAAGCACAAATTCCACTACCATCAGGGCCAGCAGCACGCTGAAGGCATAAGCTGCTACGGCTGTGATAATAAGCTCGACGATGCCGTTTAGCGAGGCCAGGTAGGGCATTGCCATTACACCGCCGCCAAAACCCAGTCCTGCCACTACCGATGCCGCTTCAAACAGCGTCAATTTTCTGGATCGTTCAGTCATTGGCTCCTCCTTCCATTATTAATTTTGGTGTAGCGTTTTCAGGTTTATAGGTCATCTTGCTGACAATCCACATCAGTATCAAGCTGACCGCCAGGCTGATGATAATAGGTTCGAGCCAGGGGATCTCGATAAATTGTTTAATGGCGTAAAGGGCAATGCATACTATTGTGGAAACTATGCTGCTCACGATTGCCCCCTGGCGGGTGGCCTGTTTCCAGAAGAAAGCAGCCATGGACGGGACAAATACAGCCGATACATAAACTGCAAAGGCGAGCAGTAGTATATCGAAGATGCCGCGCATGACCAGAGCAAAAACAATACCGAGCGCACCCACAGCAACGATGACTATTTTAGCCCACAGTAGTAGCTTTTTCTCACTCGTTTGCGGGCGGGCAGCCTTTATTACATCGTTGGCTATAGTTGTGCCGGATATGAGCAACGCGACCGAGGCCGTGCTCATCATCACTGCCATCAAGCCGGCAAGACATAACCCAACAATCCCGGGAGGGAGGAATTTCACAATCATAGCCGGGATCACTGCATCGGTGGAGCCATAGGTGGACGCAATCTGGGGCAGCAGGCTGATGCCCAGTATGCCAATGATCACCACGACCACGGACCAGTAAAGATAAACCCCGGCTGTTACGAACAGTGAGTTTTTTATTACCTTGCCGCTTTTGGCAGCATTAGCCCTCTGCCAAAGCCCGGGATCAACCATACAGAAACTGAAATCGATGATCCAGATGGAAACAAGGTAGATGGGAGATACGCCTCCCACCGTTCCCGCCTGTGTAGAGTGCCAGTTACTGACCAGGGTTGCCATCCCGTCGCCTGACAGCAATAGCACAGGCATGATTACGCCGATGCTGACCAGCATGATTATGCTCTGTATCAGGTCGGTGTAGGCTACGGCGAAGAGCCCGCCCAGCACGGTGTATATAATCATGATCACCCCGGCCAGGATGATGGAGGTGGCATAGGTGAGCCCGAGCGATTTGCCAACCGCTGTAAATATAAGGCCTATGCCGATGATCTGCCCGCCGAATAAGGCTCTCACGGTGATGAACATGGCGGCGCCGCAGGCCAGGTTGATGCCGCTGCCATACCTTTTAAAGAGAGCGTCCGGTATGGTCCAGATGCCTAGCTTGCGCAGTTTGCTGGAAAGCAACCCGAAGACGACAAGACCGGCGATATAGCCGAACCCGGCCGTCACGAAGATGATGCCCATTTCATAGGCTTTTGCGGCCTTGCCCATGGTGGAGGCTGCCCCGATGGCAGCTCCTACCAGTGTGCCGATCATGACTACGTAGCCCAGGGATTTACCAGCCAGGGCGTAATCGTTCAGGTTTTTTATCTTCCGCTGGAACCAGATGCCCACACCTATCATCAAGAGCAGGTAGACGGCTATCACGCTGATATCGATCCAGCTTATATCCTGCATTTACGCTCTCCTCCTTGCAGTTATGCCGGCTACAGCTTTATAACTACCGTCGGGCCGGTAGCGTACCTTTCCAGCGCAACCTCGTCCAGCTCTACACCCCAGCCCGGACCACGGGGCACCGTGACCCGGCCATTGCTGAAATCTATGGGCGTGATGATCAGGTCATCCTCGTACATCACGTTGCCGAAAAGCTCGATGGCGTGGCCTAGTGAACGGTAACGCGCTGAAGCCAGGTGGATCATCATGGCGTCGGCAATGCCCAGGGCCTGGTTATGAATAATTACTCCAAAACCGTGCTCTTTTGCAATATTGATGGCGTCCAGCGCATTAGTGACCCCTCCGGGGCGTTCTGAATTAATGCCTACTATACGCACAGCCTTTAAAGCCATAAGGATTTCGATATCCTGCAGTGAGAAGCAACCCTCGTGCGACATTAAAGGCGTGTGTACTCTTCGCTGAACGTAAGCCATTCCTGAGAAATCGGTGGCGGCTACAGGCTGTTCAGCCAGTTCGATGACGTAAGGTTCTATGGCCTTAATAGCTTTTACCGCTTCTTGCGGCAGGTAAGCCTGATTGTAGTCCACCCTGATGAGCGCCTTTTCCCCCAGCCGTTCCCTGACCAGCCGCACGATATCCTCATCGCCCTTTGCGCTTCTGCCCAGCTTAAGCCGGATTGTCCCATATCCGGCCTGCTGCCAGCTGTGCGCCATATCAGACATAGAATGGGCGTCCATGAGCGGGACCAGTGCGCCTGTCTCAATCACATCAGCCTGGCAACCGCCCATTAACGCACAGGCCTGCTTATTATTGATCTTCCCCATCAGGTCCCAGCAGGCTATATCCAGCAAGCCTTTGGCGGTCTCGTTACGCGCCACGTTATTATTCATGTGGGTGCGTATGTCTTTATAATCAAAGGGGCTGTGCCCCAGTACATATCGATAGAGCGCTTCCTGTATAGCGATGATAATCTGGTTGGGGCTGACGCCGGTTTCAGGCCACCAGACGAACTGCTCACCCAACCCTGTATTTCCTGCTTCGTCGGTCATTTTGCAGATGGCGAAATCACCGCCGAACCAGTCTTCCTCCGCCGGTATCGCCATACCCAGCCCACCTGCAGCCTGCATAGCTTCCCGTACTATCTGCTTGAAGGGGACCTGCAGGGGCGTAAGCTCGAGGCGGACTATTGTTGGACCTTTGGTTGCCATCTTGCTTCTTGGCATTCGCCCTCCGCTCAATCGTTAACCTGATTTTAGAATTGTAATATTCTAATCTTTTCAGATGGGTTTGACTACCGAGGCCATTGACGTAGAAAAAATAAAAAGGTATATTACGATAGCTTCACAGAGTGGCGAAATATGGTCAGGTGTGAATTATGAAAGAAGAAAAAGAGGTTGCTCCCGGCAGGGACTGGAAAAGGTACCTGTCCGTATTCTTACCTGTAGTACTCCTGATAGGGTTCGCAATAGTGTTTTCCGGCTCTTCTTCCAGCAGTGATTGCGGAGATTCCGATTGCAGCAGCTCGAGCGCAGACCTGAGTGGCGTATGTGGGGAACCTGCCAACGTTGATAAGAGCGGGACCATCAGGACGCTGCAATCGCTCACCCTCAAATCCGGCCAGACCGACATGCGTTGCGGTTACGGCGTGAGCTGGAAATACAACTGGTCAAAAGCAAGGAAAACGCCCAAGACGCCAAATGTAAGCATCTCGGTCAGCGCCTCTAAATCGGGCTCTTCCAAAGTCAATAAATCTGATACGGGTGGGCCGGATAGCTGGGAAGGAACATACATAGTTGCAAGGAGTGGGGGAAAGGACCCCGTCCTTGGTACTATCACTGTAACGGCTTCCTTTACGCCGGATGTGACCACGCTCCTGGATTCGGTAAATATAAGCATGCACCTTATATACTCAACGCTTAAGAAATAGCATAGCTGCCTGGTTCCATAACCGTGGCATTTATCCCGAACCTGAAAAGGGCGGAACCGGTATTAAATATGAAGCTAATCAATTGCCACGGGATATTTGTGATTTTATCTTTTCGAACTCCTCTTCAGTGATAGTATACTTGCTGAACGGTAAAAAGCTCAGCAGTACCATTGCCGCCGGAAAGAGGCAGAAAATGACACGGACCCCTGTACTCACGGTCTCAGGTTGAGTACCATCGGCCACGAAACCCGAAAGTGCCAGGGCAAAGCCCACGATAGGTGGGCCAACCGAGTAGGCGATCTTCTGCCCCGCCGACCACATGCCAGAGAAGACACCCTCGCGGCGCAGGCCGGATTGCATCTCATCATATTCGATTGTATCGGGGAGCATGGAGAAGGGGAAGAGTTGGAAGCTGGAGAAGCCGATCCCTGCCAGGCAGACCTGGACATAGAAAAGCCAGAGCAACGAAGGGCTGGTGAAGAAAAGAGACCCCATCATCACCGTAAATATTGCCAGACCTATGTTGTATGACTTGATCTTGCCAAGCCTCTTCCCGACGGCAAGCCACACCGGAATAAAAAGAATTCCTGTAATCAGGAAAATGGGGAAGGCCACATTCATTGCAGTCTCGGGCAGGGCCATGGCATATTTTACGTAATAGATGAATCCTGCCATCAGGACTCCAATGGCCAGCGCCTGCAGGAAATAGCTGGACATAAGCATGACAAAAGGATAGTTTTTAACAGCGATCTTGATCTGCTCTTTCATCGAAGGCATTTCCTTTTTGGGAGGCAGGCTGCGTGCCTTTGCAGTGCCAAAAAAGCAGATGAAGCAGGTAATAATGATACCCGCGCCGAAAACGGCGCCCATGAATTGATATCCAGGGGGACCTCCCCCACCGGCCTGCACCAGGGGCAATGCCAGGGCTCCTGCCAGCAATGCGCCAACAGAGGCAAAGATCATGCGGAACGATGTTATCGACATGCGCTCGTTATAGTCGTCGGACATCTCCGGCACCATGCTTGCGTATGGGACGTTGACAATCGCAAAAACGGTGCAGCCCAACAGAAAGAGGATTGAGACCTGGAGTGCGTTTGCGAATTCATTCCCGTAATTTGGGGCAATGAAAATGGCGAAGAATGTTATACCGAAAGGGATGGCTCCCCAAAGAAGGTAAACGCGCCTCCTGCCGAAACGCGAACGTGTAACATCCGAGATTGCCCCCATAATTGGGTCGGCTATTACATCCCACAGTTTGGGGACGAGGAGCATCATACCTGCAAGTGCTGGATTTACACCTACAACGTTTGTAAGGAAGAAAAGCAGGTACATCCCGGTAGTGACGATGAAAATATTGTTGGCGATGTCGCCTATGCCGTAACTCAGCTTTATGGCGAACGGAAGCGGTTTTGCTTTTGCCTGGCTGGCGCCGGTGACCTTGTCGCCTGTATTTCCCATAGCCTCCCCCTTTAATGCAATACGCTTTGTGCCCATGTTAGTTGCTGTACAGCAGGTTGTCAAACCCTGGATGTGGGGTGGATGCGCGCCTGGAGGGATTCAACTAATGTAGGGGCTTGTCATAAGTTTCTGCCGGAATAATCTGGTCCTGAAGTTCCGCGCTCAGTTGGGCATGTGGTGAGGGGTACTTTGGTGTAGCCAGTGATATGGTTTGAGTGATGGATACCAGGCCAAATCGGAAACTTGCGCGTGCCGCTGTTCGGTAACATCCTTGAAGACATTAATGATTAAAAGATCCTTGGCGACGGCGACTGGACCCTGATATCAACTGACCAATTGGGCATTAATAGCGGTTTTGTTTGGGGTTGTTTGGTTTCCTGCTCTGAGGACTGCGATTTATTCAAGCATCAGGTTTCTCAGCTGAGATCTTTTTTCCGGAGTCAGTCCGAGTCCTTTTTCCAAGTAAGAGTCAATAGAGCCATACTTCAGCTCCATTTCATTAAACGCTGCCTGAAGATATTCAGTTCGCACTTCCATCATCGCGATTAAACTCGCCAACATTTCATCAGTTAGTTTTGGACGTAATGCTTCTATCGAACTCTGGTTTGATGCCG
The DNA here is from genome assembly GCA_026389655.1 of Chloroflexota bacterium. GTDB lineage: Bacteria > Chloroflexota > Dehalococcoidia > GIF9 > UBA5629 > JAFGLP01. The sequence continues at coordinate 1,132 of JAPLHL010000050.1, read as the reverse complement.
CCAAATAAATATTGCTTAACATATAGTCCTGCATAACAGTGTCTTTCGGCACGCCAAGAGCCAGCAAAGTAATTGCGGTGCCAAATCCCGTACGATCTTTACCTACGGAACAATGCTGTAACAACGGATGATTGTTCGGATCCAAAAGCCGGTCCAATAATTGCGAGTAAGTATTAGGGTCCAAATTAACCAGGTCTTTGTTAAGCTGGACTAAGTATTCCCCAGGAGGGCCAAACGGTTTTCCCCATTTTTTAACTATTGTATTGCCTGTGTGTGCTGTACTTACTTCAGTTAAACGAATGTACTCTATTCCATCGATCGCAGGGTCGGGCCTGCGTGCCACCTCCGTGTCTGTACGGTAATCTATAATTGTTTTTATTCCGGAGTTTTTTATATAGTTCTTGTATTCTTCAGTGACATCAAACAAATCTCCTGAACGGAAAAATATGCCCCACTTGACTGTCCGCCCGTCTACGCTTCTATAACCGCCGATATCGCGAAAATTCGGCGCTTCTTTTATTGGCAATCTTCGCTCAGCTACGATCATATTGGCGTCTAACGGAGCTTTAAGTCTAAAATAAGGTCTGGCTGTCTGGCTTGGATCATCAAATGTTACAGCGCTGCCAGATGCGCCGGAAATTAATAGTATTCCCTTACTGTCGAATTCGTCAGGGGATGTGCTCCAATAAACGTCTATTTTTTCAACATTGTCACCCGCCCATGAAAGAGTGAGTTGGCCATTGCTCCCCCGATCAACGCTTGCGGCACTAAGTACGCTTCTTTTAGCATCGTCATTTATCGCGCAACGACAAATTAAAAGCGGCAACAAACTGATTACTATTATTGTGATGATAGAATAATGAAATTTTTGTTTCATGATGAATTAATCTCCCACTTTGATTGAACTTATCCCTGGTCGAATAATAAGATTCCTCTCCCTCAGATTTGAGTTTGTCAGTGACATTATTTACGCACGTAAAAAATCGATTATTGCCCTGTTAACACTTTCAGCCTTATCAAGCTGGGGAAGATGACCCGCATTGTCTATTATCAATAGTCTGGAATTTGTGATTGACTGGTTAAACATTTGGGAGTAGCGGACAGGGATGACTTCATCCTGCGCACCCCAGAT
>JAPLHL010000209.1 GCA_026389655.1 Chloroflexota bacterium | reverse complement strand
ATGGATTTTATATTCGTGAATGCTCTTAAGCCTACGTCGCTGTGATAACAGCCTACACCCGATTCCTTGACGCCGCCGAAAGGTAATGCCGGTGCGGCGAATGTTATCAGTGCGTCGTTGATATTGACCGAGCCGGTCTTGATCCTGCTGGCGATTTTCCTGCCTTCCTCCATGTCCTTTGTAAATACCGCCCCGGATAGCCCATAAGTAGTGCTGTTCGCAATCTTGATGGCTTCATCTATATTGTCGTAAGGTATCACCGGCAGAAGCGGGCCGAAGGTCTCTTCCTTCATCAGTTTCATATCCAGTGTTACATCCGTCAGCACGACGGGAGGAAAGCACATGCCCTCCAGTTTGCAGTTCATGACGCCCTCGGGGTCGGCATTCTTCGTAACGATCGCAGCGTCCTTGCCGCCCAGTTCCATGATGGCAGGTACCAGCCTTTCGGCCGCCTTTAAATTCACCTTTTTCCCGATTTCCGTTGAGCCGGTGAAGAAGAACATGTCGATGCCGGGGTTTTCTATTAAGGCCTGTCCCGTCACCGATCCGCTCCCGGTGGCAATATTAACTACACCCTCCGGTAAGCCGGCTTTTTCCAGTACCTCCTTGACTATCATGCCGCAGTCAGTGGTCTGGCTGGAAGGCTTTAATACCACTGTATTGCCGGCGGCGATGGCTGAGACCACAGGCCCTACTGATAGACAAAATGGATAGTTCCACGGTGATATGACTGCAATTACGCCCTTTGGTTCATAGACATAATATAGTTTTCGTCCTGGCATCATAGTATTTCCCTTTACTTTGACGGGAGCCAGGGTCTTTTCTGCGGTCTGGGAGTAGTAATGCATTACGTCGCAGGAGGAAAAAATGTCGGCTACCATTGCCTCGAATTGCGTCTTGCCGTTTTCAGCCGATATCCGTGCTGCGTAATCCAGCGCATTTTCGGCCAGTATATCCGCGGCACGTGCCAGTATCTTCATCCTATCTTTGATGGGGCTTACCGACCATGTCTCAAAATTTTTTCGGGCTTTTGCCACCATGGCGTCGACCTCTTTGCCGTCCATCTGGGGGAACGAACCGACCTTCTGCCTGGTCATTGGGCTGATCACATCAAACGTCTTCATTGTGTTTCGCAAACCTCCTTTTTATTTCATCAAATCCACAATGTATATTAATCAGGCTTCTATTAGATAAAGAGAGTAAAGCGGATCGTACGCATGCGCACAGATAGACATGCAGAATCTGCTTGAATTGAAAAATGCGATAGGGGCTGGATACTAATTCCAGCTTTTGTAATCCGGAACAGTTTTTCTCTCCTTTCCAAACTTGGGAGGCGCCGCCGTTTCCAGCGGTACCCTCGGGCTTTCGCCACCGGCCGGGTAAACAATGCCTTTACAGTTTAGTTATCCGGCTCGAAGAGTTCGTATTTAATTAGCGTATTAAATTAGCATGCTTAAGGAAATATGTCAATAGGTACTTCACAGTATGTCTGTTTTGGCTGGTAGCTACACTTAAAGTGAGCTCGATAAAGAGCACGATAGATAGCTCTCGCGTGGGAGTGGTATACTATTTTCACATCGAATTAGCTTGGCAGGAGAGAAAGGAATGGAAGCAATATGGCAGTGGGGCATAAACCTTATTATCGCAATCCAACAGGTTCACGGTCCGGTGCTCGACAACATTTTTCGCGCAATTACATTTGCCGGTGAGGAGCAGTTCTACCTGGTTCTGCTGCCGCTGATTCTTTGGTGTTTCGATTACGGCTTCGGTGCGGTACTCGCCATTCTTTTCATGATTTCGAATGGTGTCAATGTCACATTGAAGGATTTATTCCAGCAGCCGCGTCCCTTCGACCTTAATCCCGGCTTAAAACTTTCTGAGGCCACCGGCTATGGACTGCCCAGCGGCCACGCTCAGATGTCGATCACTGTATGGGGTGCACTTGCCGGCCGGTTACAGAAGAAATGGTTCTGGGTAGTGGCTGCCGTGATAGTTCTTCTTATCTCCTTCTCACGTATTTACCTGGGTGTGCATTTTCCAACGGATGTGTTCGGGGGCTTGATTATCGGCGGCATATTACTGGCTCTTTACTTCGCATACAGGTCTCGTGTGGAGCGGTGGTTGGCCGGGCTTCATATCGGCTTTCAGCTTTTGCTGGCCATAGGCCTGCCGCTACTATGCCTTCTGCCTTCTCCAACCACTGATGCTCTAACCGGTTCAGGCGCTTTTTTGGGTTTGTGTGTGTGACTGATATTCAAACAACGCTATCTATCATATAGTACAGACGGACCGTGGTGGCAGCGCATAGTACGTTATCTTCTAGGCATGGTAATACTATTTGCGCTTTATCTGGGACTCAAAGCGGTATTCCCTCCCGATGGCACCGTTGCAGGTTCAGTATTCCGCTTTGTGCGCTACGCGCTGATCGGAGGCTGGATTATCATCGGGGCTCCATGGTTCTTTAGGGTGACACGGCTGGCGAAAGCCTGATCATACTCTTGACAACATCAGTCAACCCATCCAGCGGCTGTATCTGGGCCTGCGCTTCTTTGCGCCATTTGAGTTCCACGCTGTTGTTTTTGAGCGTGCGGGCACTAACAACGATGCGCAGTGGAATGCCTATCAGGTCGGCGTCGTTGAACTTTACCCCCGGTGACTCTTCGCGGTCGTCGAAAAGGACGTCGACTCCGGCTGCCGTCAGGTCGGAATAAAGTTTCTCCGCTGCCTGCATTACATCGGTGTCCTCGACTTTTAAAGCGCACAGGTACACTTCGTACGGGGCGATCGGTACCGGCCATAATATGCCCTTGTCATCATGGTTCTGCTCGACGGCTGCCGCCAGCAGCCTGCCTACGCCTATGCCGTAGCATCCCATGATGCACGGTTTGTTCGAGCCGTCCTTGTCCAGGAAATATGCGCCCAGCCTTTCACTCAGGAATGTCCCCAGTTTGAACACATGTCCCACTTCGATGCCGCGCTGTGTCGATAGTTTTTGGTTGCACCTGCTGCAGGTGTCTCCGGCGCATGTCTTGGCAATATCTGTGATGATATCCGCTTTGAAATCCCTGGGATAATTGACGTTCTTCAGGTGCGTGTCCTTCTTGTTGGCGCCCGCTACAAAATTGCTGCCGAGCTTGATCGAATCGTCGGCCACAATCTTATATCCCTTCAGGTTAACGGCGGAAGCGTAACCTGCAACCAGTCCGGCCGCCTGCGTCTCGGCTTCTGTAGCCATATGCAGGTCATTGCACTTTAGCAGGTTCTTCAGCTTGATTTCGTTTACTTCCAGGTCTCCCCTTATCGCTACGAACACCAGTTCCCCGCCGGCTGTGTAAAAAACCGATTTCAATGTCTGGTCGGCCTTTACGCCCAAAAACGTCGCAACTTCCTCAATTGTCTTCAATCCGGGCGTGGACACCTCTTCAAACGGCAGCAGGTCCTGCTTTGTTCCCAGGCTTTTGACGCTGATGGCCTTTTCCGCATTGGCGGCATAGTCGCAGTT
>JAPLHL010000408.1 GCA_026389655.1 Chloroflexota bacterium | reverse complement strand
TTTGGAGTGGGTGACTTCGCTGTCCGTTTCTTCCGGGGTGATACTACCCCATTCATGTTTGGTTTGCCTGAAGCGCAGATAATCGATATTCCAGTGGTGGCGATAGCAGTGATCTTGCTGGTGGTTAAAGTAATCAGGTATAAAACGGCAGCACCCATAACAGAGGCTGTTGAAGCTAATAAGAACGGGCAAAATCAAGCAGGTTAAGCCTTAGCTGCCCCTTGCCGTTGAAGTTGTCCACTTCCACGCTGTAAACGATGTCTATATGACGGGCCAGTTCTCCTATATAGCTGCCGAGGCGGAAACCTATGGTATCCCAGACTATTCCGTCCTGCTTTAATTTCAATTTGATATGGTCGTTCTGCCCGCCGACCAGTTTCTGCTCTACTACCTCCACCTTGCGGCTTAAGAAAATGGGCGCAGGGTTTCCCATGCCGTAAGGTTCCAGGTGGCGTATTTCATCGAAAACCCCTCTGGAAAAGATGGATAGGGACACTTCGGCGTCTATATTAATATGGGGACGGAGGTCAAGGCCGGTCAATTGTTCCGTCGCCAGCAGGCGAAGGTTTTTCTGGAGCTGCGGCAGATCATGGGTGGGAACATTGAAACCCGCCGCCCTGGCGTGGCCGCCGTACTTGGTAAGCAGGTGATGGCATGTCTTGAGGGCCGCCATCAGGTCAAATTCCTGTATGCTCCTGGCGCTGCCCCTGCATGTATCAGCCCCGATTTTAACTATGATCACGGGACGGTAGAACTCATCGGCAAGCCTGCCTGCAACCAGTCCGATAACGCCTGCCGGGTAATCTGCATCGCAGGCCATCAATAGCGGTCTGTCTGTACCGTCCTGCAGTATCTGCGCACGGACCTTTTCATAAGTTTCAATTACCATGCGCTGCCTTTCTTTATTTTTCTCTTCCAGCTCCATCGCCAGCATGTTCGCCTCGACTTTATCCTGCGTTACCAGGAGTTGGTAGCTTGTCCCGGCGTCATCAAGGCGGCCGGCCGAATTCAGGCGCGGGCCAATCTGATATGAAACGGTTTCGGCGGTCAGCTTGCCCCTTTCGATTCCCGCAATATTCATCAGTTCAACCAGCCCGACACGCTTGGTCTTGTTGAGCAGGTGCAGGCCTGATTTGACCCAGTGCCGGTTTTCGCTCAATAGCGGCGACATGTCGGCAATAGTGCCCAGGGTCACCAGTTCCAGCGAGCTGTTGATAAGGTCGTCCTTGTTGGAGCCTGAGAGCATCGCCTGAAGCAGTTTAAAGGCGACTCCCACGCCGGCAAATTCGATGAACGGGCATTGTGAATCAGTCCGCTTGGGATCTACTATGATCTTGGCCGGGGGAAGCTCCGGCAGCGGAACGTGATGATCGGTCACCAGTATATCCAGGCCCATCTTGTTAGCCTTCTCGATTTCGGCAAAGGCCGTTATACCGGTATCGACAGTGATCACCAGGCTCACGCCCTGCTTGCGCAGCTTTTCCAGTGCCGGTATTTTCAGGCCGTAGCCCTCGTGTTGCCTGTGCGGGATGTAAGGCATGACATCCCCGCCCATCTCTGTAAGTCCCTGCACCAGCAGAGCAGTGGCTGTTATACCGTCCGCATCGAAATCACCGTATATAGCTATTTTTTCGCCGGACATGAGCGCTTTATACACGCGGTTTACAGCCTGGTGCATGTCGGGGAGTGAAAACGGGTCTATGCAAAGGCGTTTATCGGCCTTAAGGAAAATCTCCGCGTCTGAAGGATTGGTTATTCCGCGGTTATATAACAGCTTTGCCACAAGTGCATGCAAGCCCTTGTGGTCCAGTGGTTTATTAGCTTCGGGTAGGAGTTTCCAATGAGTATGTGCCAAATCGTAACTTCACTTTCTAACGAAGTGTTATACCATAAATGGAACGTCATGTAAATAAACTGAGGATTAAAAAGGCGCAAGGTGTTCCTGCTTCATTGCAGCGAAAACGAAAAACAACATATTAGCTACATACAGCAGGCCGAATACAATACTGCCCCAGAGGTAACCTGCGCTTCGTTTCTCTCCGCTCACGTATCTCCACAGGTGGAATATCACGGCCTGCAGAATATATAACGAGTAGCATAATACCAGCACTGTGTTCGCAACTACTCCCCAGGCGTAAAAAAATGCGATAGTAGCCGCAAGCCCAATTGCCAGGTTTGCAAAGCCTACCTCGTACTGGAATCCGGGGTTCGCTGATTCCAACCCCAGCCGTTTGGCATCTGCTTTGTGGAAGATGACGTGGGCGATAAAGCTTATCAGCCCGTTAAACGCTACACAGGTCAGCATGACCATCTCGATAGCAGGCCTGGCATCAGACCAGTGGAAATACAGGTAATAACCGAATGCTATGCCGATCGTTATAACGGTATAACGGATAATTGAAATAATTAAAGAGCTGATAGATCACCTCCTCTGAAAGCTCTGATCTCCCGGGCGGCTATTTTATCTGAAGCCAGTAGCTCTAATTCCCGGTTTGATATCCTTCGGCCTGGATCAGCCAGTTGTACGTGAGATAGTGGTCGGGCACGATGCTTCCGCCTTCCGACACCCAGGACTGTACTTCCATGGCGCTTTCATAGCCGATGCATAGTTGATAATACCAGGTGTGCACTACATACCGGTGCCAGTAGTCCTGGTCCCAGACGGTGGAGGCATTGAGTCTCGGGAGGTTGTAGGGAAGTACCTCGATATAGAAGTCGCCACCCACCCTGATATCAGGGACCGGCAAGGTAACGGTGCTCGTGGTAGTTGTAAACAGGCTCTTATTGTAATTTCCCGAGTAAAGCTTGTTCCTGTGGTCGCCGTAGATGTTGACCGAGAAATCCGGCCTGTACGGTTCGGCCTGGGCTATGTCTGCCCCGTACACCCATTGTCCAGCTCCCCCTATGACAGGGTCGCGATTGAAGTCGTAAGTGCTGTCCTTGATGTAACCGGTGATTTTAATCCCGGTTATTGTGAATCCGCCCTGCGGCGCCGTGAGTTTTATCATGTTCCCATCGCCCTGTACTGTCACCGCTGATACCTGTGAGACGCTCTCGGCCGCAGGGTCGCAGCCGTCCATCTGCCCGTTGCCGATTTTAATGGAGACGGGGATTCGGCTGTCTGTTACCGTGACATCCAGGGTCTGTTGCCCGATTCCGATGATGTGGTGGCCGGGGACCTGTAGTGTTGACTGGAAAGTGGTGTCTGCGGACTGTCCCGGATTGACCGTAACGGCCTGGGAATTGACCAGGCTGCCGTCGATATAAAGGTCTGCCTTATAAGTTCCTGCTGCTGTTCCGGCATTGCTTACTTTCATCGTGATGGTGAAAGTTTTGCCTGTAATGACAGGCAGCGGGGATACCTGTATCGGCATAAAGGTAAATTGTGGAGCAGTTGATACTGTAGTATTCGGCGGCTCCTGCGTTTGAGTAACCGGGACGGTTACAGGCACACAGCCTGTGACCAGGGCCGAAATCACTATAAACACTATCGCAACAGGTATCAATTTGTATGTGCTGATCTTCATCATCTTCCAATTTCTCAAACTGCTAAGCTATTCTAAAGCGATTATATACTGCGCATGACCGTTTTCCAAATCAGTTCTGTTTTATATTGAGACACTGTATAATCCTTAAGATACTTTAGATAAACTTATTGCTGAAAGGAGGCAAACATGCCATTCGCTGATGTCGGCGGTGTGAAAATATTTTACGAGATTGGGGGACAGGGTGATCCCCTGATTATGATCCAGGGCTACGGTCACAACAGTTTGCATTGGGGCAAACTGCCCAACGAATTTGCCAAATTGCAGTACCAGGTGATACTCATTGACAACCGTGGGACCGGAAGAAGCGACAAGCCGGATGCCCCGGTAACGGTGTCCCAGATGGCGGACGATGTATCCAAGGTTATGGATGCGCTTTCGTTAAAACGGGCCAGCGTGTTTGGTGTTTCCATGGGCGGTATGATAGCCCAGGAGTTTGCACTGAACCATGCCGACAGGTTGATAAACCTGGTCCTTGGCTGCACCATGGCCGGGGGACCCAATTCGATCAAGCCGACTCCCGAGGGAGCAAAGATACTCTACGATTTTGATTACCTGAAAAATATGACTCCCGAGCAACGATCGCGAGAGGTCTTCCGCTTCTTCTGCTCGGACGAATTCGTAGAGGAGAACCCGGACGCATTGAAGGAGTATCACGAGGCCACTATTGAGTACCCGACTCCGACCTATATTTTCGCCAGGCAGGCCGAGGCCATTTCGAAATTCGATACCTGGGACCGGCTGGAGAAAATCAAGGCGCCCACCATGATTATCACGGGCACGTCAGACCATATAATACCTTTCAAGAACAGCGAGTTTCTGGAACAAAGGATACCCGGCGCTGAGCTGACATTGCTCCAGGACAAGCGCCATGGCTTCTTCATCGAAGGCATGGATTCCACCCGGATCTTCGTGAATGGCTTCATGAAGCGTCACGGCAAGAGATGATGAAGTGATTTATAGTAGGGGCGTACCTTCAGGTGCGCCCAAAAGCCAATTACAATACAAACTCGCATTACGACGATGATTTGGGCGGGTTTAAAAACCCGCCCCTACGACACTGGGCAATTTTGGCTTTTGGCATTTTCTCGTAGGGGTGTACCTTCAGGTGCGCCCGCCTGCAATTAAAACGAGGTGACTTTTTCCAGCTTCTTGAGCGGGTAGATCTGCTCCATCTTGGGCGGCATCGGGCTGTATACCCAATCAACGGCCAGTTCACCACATTCAAAACCGCCGATGCTGTGTATCCCTTTAAAAGCGCCGCGCAGCAGCACCGTCTGCATCTCGAAGGACATGCAGAACAGGGCCGCAGTGGCATCCTTGGGTATTGCCTTCAGTGCCTCGCTATAAACGGATGAGGAGAAAATGACCCGATCGGTCCCGGCCGACTGCGCCTGGATGACCGGTATGATCACCGGGTACCCGTCGCTATCTATATACGCCACGAACTTGAGGTTATCGAGCTTGTCCAGCAGCTTGCGAGTAAAGAGGTTGAGCACTTCCCTGCCGCTTCCCTTGCCGGCCAGCGTTTTGGCGACCATTGTCTTTATTGCCGCCTGTATTACCTGTCCCATGGGCAATGGAGATTTGCCCGACTGCTCCAGAAGGTCCATGTAATAGACGGTATGTATGCCGAAATAGGCATTGTAGCGGAACATCGGTGTTTCATTCAGGATGTCGAATTCTTTTCCGGTCTTAGCCGAGCGGGTGAAAGTGGCTTTGCCTCTCCACACGTCCTTATCCAGGGTCATAATCATGAAGCCGGCCTTTGGATTCTTGCGGATATTTATCTTGCTCCTTCCTTCTGAGAACTGGCCCCAGAAAAGCTCGGTAGGAGAGCTTGCCTGCAGGGTTGAAATGAGGGTCAGGTGTGGTAACCCCTCTTCAGTTACTGTGGCCAGCAAACCGATTTTCATCTCGGGTTTGAAGCTTTCTATATCCTGTTCGGAAAAAGTCTTTAGCGCATTACTTGGTGCCTTCATCTCTGGCCTCCTTCAGTTATTTAAGTTTTCCACCCTGGTGGCGCCGGTAGCGAATATTATATCGGGGTTTGGCCCGGATTGACGGGCGATCTGTTCGAGTTCCGCAAGCTCGTCTTTGCGGATCAGCAGCGTGGACGCGTATTTCCACTCCATATCCAGGCGGCGGTATTTATCACGGCACAGGTTATTGAATGCGCACAGTTCCCAGCGTTGCATTACACCGTCCAGGTTGTCGTGGATAAAATGCCCTATCCGCTCTATGGTTTCCCTGTTGGCCGTGGCTCCCGGTATCAACGGGGTACGTATCCACAGAGCTGTTTTGCCGGGATGGGCATTTATATAGTCACGTACCAGTAACAAATTATCCAGTATCCGCCGGTTGTCCTGCCCCGTGAACTCTTTATGCAGTTGCGGGTCAATTTCCTTGAGATCAAACATGATCAGATCCGTATAAGGCAGCGTCTTTTCCAGCGAGGCCGTCGAACACAGTCCGCATGTGTCTACAGCCGTACTGATTCCCTTTTCCTTGAGCCTGCGCAGCAGGTTGGCTGCAAAATCGGGCTGCATCAGCGGTTCGCCACCGGAGAGGGTAACTCCTCCTCCCGACTTTTCATAGTAGACAGCATCCTTCAACAGGTCTGCCAGCAGTTCCCCCAGTTCGATTTTCTTGCCCAGCATTTCCTGCGCTCCCGCCGGGCATTCTTCGGCGCACTTGCCGCAGGCCTGGCAGGTTGCCCTGTCCCGCACAACGCCTTTTTCCGTCTTTTTCAAGCTGCGGCTAAGGCAGGTCTTGAGGCAGATGCCGCAGCCGATGCAGCGGACTTCCATCCAGTGGATCTGCGGCCTGGGCGAGATGCTCTCCGGGTTGTGGCACCAGGCGCAGCGCAGCGGGCATCCCTTAAAGAATACGGTCGTGCGTATACCGGGGCCGTCCTCCGTGGACAGTCTTTGTGTATGTAAAATGATCGCCCTGTCGCCATCCAGGCTTTGCTGTCTTACATCCTCTGTATCCGGCGACGGGGCGGGGTGCTGTTCTATTATCATGCGGGTATTCTTACATCCTGTGGCTTTCGCGGGCAATAATTTCGTTCTGCAGCTCGCGGCCGATGGCGGTGAAGTAGGCGTTGTAGCCCGTGACCCTTACCAGAAGGCTCTTGTAGGCATCCGGGTTTTTCTGCGCATCACGCAGGATATCTGCGTCTATCATGTTTATCTGCAGGGCGCTTCCGCCATTCTCGGTGTAGCTGCGCAGGAAAGCCTTGAATTTTGCCCGGTGTTCCGGGTCCCGCAGCAGCGACGGGTTAAAGGTCATAGTATGGCTGGCGCCGTTGGGAAGCAGGTTCATGTAACCCTCCCAGTCGCCGCCTCCGGCTGCGTCCTTGCCGCCCATTACTTTTCCAACCGAGTTAACGTTGGCAGTCGGGCCGTTGATGTCAGCGCCGTCGCAGGGGCAAATGGCGTTGGACAGGAACTTGCCCTTGGTGCGCCCGTCGGGGCTGGCCGGAAGAATGTAACCGTCTCCAACCCAGTAATTCCATGAAAGCATACCGGGCCGGTACTGCTTGCCTGTGACCGATGTCTTGTATTTCCAGGACTCGTCCGTCCACAATTCCATCACTTTGCTGCCCATCTGGTCTGCCATGTCATCGTCCCTGCCGTACTTGGGGGTCTTGTTGATAGCCTTGGCCTGCAGAACTTCGTGGCCCTTCCAGTTGTCCTTGAGGGCCTGTACCAACTCCTGCATCGTGCATTCCTTCTTGTCGAAAACCAGGTTCTTGACAGCTAGTAGCGAGTCAACCGTGTTGGCGAAGGTAACGGCTTCCAGTGTTACGAAGTTGAGCTCTGCCCCGCCCTGGTTCACGTCGGTGGCCTTGTCGATGCAGCCGCGGACGATGCACGACAGGTAGGGTGTGCGGAAATATCTTGCCCTGATGCGGTCGGTCCAGTCATACAGGTCGGCGACCCTTTTGATGATCGCCTTTGTCTGCTTAACGTAGGCATCCCAGAATTCTCCCCATGTCTTAAATGAAGCTGCATCCCCGGTGTCTGCCCCCCACTTCTTCAGGGGCTCCTGTTTACCGGTCATGGGGTCGGTCCACGGGATGATGTCGTAGCCGCCCGTCAGTGAATGCTCTACGGCTTTAAGCAGGTCCAGGTTAATATCAACGGTCCCGGAGCGGTCGTTGCCGCACATGGTGTTCTCAAGACAGCCCACAGGGGCGTAGTCAAAAACGTTGTCTGCGTTTATCAAATTCTGCACTTTCGCTATCCTGGCCTCACGCAGCATGCCGGCGATGGATCTCTCGTCGAAATTCAGCAGGAACGGCGAGCCCTGGCTGGAAGCGATCATATCCACTGCACGGTCCAGAAGCTTGTCAGGGCTGTTCCTGTGCAGGCGCACGTTTGGTTTCGGTTCGAGCAAGGGTGAAAGCTCATCAATAACGTCCAGCATGGCATAGGTGAGGTCGTTGCTCAGGTCCACCCCTCCCTTCCCCATTCCGGATAACGTAATAAGCTGGCCGAACCCGGCGGTGATGCCCTGGTTGCCGCCGGTGCGGATCATGGCATCGTAGGCGTAATTGCAGTGTATCCAGAAGCATTTCAGGAGCTCTTTGCCGAACTCGCTGTCCATTCCTTCTTTAATTGATTTCTCCCAGAATGGGAAGAGATACTGGTCGGCACGCCCGAAGGAAACACCCGGTCCGGGGTAGTTCTCTTCGCTCATAACCAGCATGTGGGTTATCCATAAAGCCTGGAGGGCCTCCCAGAAGTTCTGCGCTGGCTCCCACGGCACGCGCGTCAGTATTTCGGCCATCTTGAGCAGCTCGTCTTTGCGGGCTGCATCCTTTTCCGCCGCTGCCAGGTTCTTACATTCGGTGGCATACTCGAAAGCCACGTCTCGTGCCATGGTGGCGGCTACCAGCATGGCCTTGATCTCATCGCCTTTATCACCGTCGTATTCACGCTTGGACAGAGAAGATAGTCTGCGATTCAGCTCCTCGTGGATGCTTTTCCATCCATCACGCAGGATGCGCGGGTAGTCCGGGATCAGGTGTCCGCTGGTGGCGCCCACGTTCCCGTAGCCATGATTATGAAACCACAACTGCGCCGCCCTTGCGCCCTTTTTCCCGTAGACCTCTTTGGCATATGCTTTGGCTTCCTTTTCAGTGAAGCACTTGGACGTCTGGATGTTAAAGCGTCCACCGGCGATCAGGTCGCCCGGCAGCACTTCATGGGGCAGGTAATACACCATGACCTCTCTGACAAACCAGGCCTGTCGCTCCGGCAGGCTCCACTCCCAGAAACCGTCCGGCAAGTCCACCTTGTGCGACGCCTGCTGGAATGCGCCGGTGAAAGTCGGAAAGAAGGTGTAGGTCTCCGGCACAATGTAATAGTTACCCTCCTGGTACTGGATGTCCCAGGGGGTGCCCGTAGTGAAGCCCACGAACTCATTATTCCAGGCGCGGTTCATGCCCTGGAAGTAATAATCGCGTTGCCATTTTATACGGGGCGACAGGTTCTTCGGTTCCTTGATGGAATAGCGAGGTGAATTGCAGCTCTGGGTGGTCATGGCCTTACCCTCCTATGTTTAAATCCATTGACGCTGTTTATCGAATTACGTTCAGGGGGTTATCGGAATATCTGACGTTTACGTCTCAGTGTAATTTTAAGTCATTGGGCGGTTTTGTCAACCGTGCGTGGATGATTTCTTTGACCCTCTCCTCGTGTGTTAATATAATTCTCCTGAGCCGCAAGATGAACAAAAAGCCCACTATTTCCATACGCACGCTCGGGTGCAAGCTGAACCAGGCCGAATCGGAGTCGCTGGGGCGGGAATTTATCTGCGCCGGGTACACGATTACGCCTGGCGATGAGGCTGATGTGTTTATTCTGAATACCTGCAGTGTGACGCATGGGGCCGACCGCAAGGCCAGGCAGCAGCTACGGGCACTGCGCAAGCTGAACCCGCAGGCTTTGATCGTAGTCACGGGCTGCTACGCGGAATGGGCAGGCGCAGCGCTGAAAGAATATGGCGCAGATATGGTAGTAGGCAATTTGGAAAAGGCATCATTGCCGCAAATACTTGAGGATGAGCTAGCGTCCATCGAAAAGCGGGAGTCTGCCTTGGCTGCTGAACGCCCCGAACGTACCCGTAGCTTTATCAAGATACAGGATGGCTGCAGCAACTTCTGCTCGTATTGCATAGTGCCTTTGCTGAGGGGTGAGGTCTACAGCAGGGACATGGATACGGTAGTTGCGGAAATTGCAGCGAGGGTGATTGAGGGATACAAGGAGGTCGTGCTAACCGGCACGGAGATCGGTTCGTATGACCATAATGGTGCGGGACTGGAAAGGCTGATCGAGCGCATTTTGGATGAAACAGGCATAGAGCGTTTGCACCTTTCTTCGCTCCAGCCGCAGCATATTACTGAAAGACTGATTGGACTCTGGCGGGACTCCAGACTAGTCAGGCATTTTCATATAGCCCTGCAAAGCGGCAGCGACAACGTGCTAACGAGAATGAAAAGGCGCTATAATACTGCCCGTTACGAAAGCGCTGTGCAGTTGATACGCTCCACCCTGCCCGATGCATCGGTAACCACCGATGTCATGGTAGGGTTCCCGGGAGAGAGCGAAGCGGAATTCCGGGAGAGCTATGATTTCTGCGCCCGCATGCAATTCACTGCTATGCATGTATTTGTCTACTCATCACGGCCCGGCACGCTGGCAGCGGAATTGCCGGGTAAGGTGAGCGAGAAAGTGAAAAAAGAGCGCAGTTTACTTATACTGGACCTGGCCGCCCGCAACGCCGATGAATCTGCAAAGAGGTACATCGGGCAAACAAGACCGGTCCTGTGGGAAAATGAAGTGAAACCCGGCTCAGGCGTTTTCCAGGGTCTCACCGACAACTATATACGCGTGTATACGCCGGGTAATAAAGATTTAATTAACACTATTTCAAGTGCCCGGTTGACCGCCCCGGCCAATTCCATCGCAAACAAGGCCATACGGGGATCGACCAGGGGCAACTACGGCGAATTATGGAGTGAACTAGATGAAGATAAACGTAAAGGTCATGCCGCACTCGATGCGGGAAGAAGTAGTAAAACAGGGTGATGACTATGTCGTGCGCGTTAAAGCAATGCCGCAGGAAGGTAAAGCGAACGAGGCAGTGATCGCCCTGGTGGCCGCCCATTTCAAGGTGCCAAAATCGGTTGTTCAGATCGTTACCGGCCTGACCAGCCGGAATAAAATCATTGAAATCAGGGCTCGCTGATCATGCCATTTAACCGGAAAAAATATCTGCAACCCTGCGGCCTGTGCGACTTTGACCAATCCCACGGCATCCAACGGAAGGCACGGGAGCTTGCAGCCGGTTGCAGGAACAGGCAGCAGAAATTCGATAGTATCTTCCGGTTCGTCAAGGAACTGCCGTACGGGCTTGAAGATTGGGACCTGAAGGCTTCGGATACACTGAAGAAGGGTTGGGGCATGTGCTCCGGCAAGACCAATCTGCTGGTGGCGCTCCTGCGCTCTGCGGGTATACCTGCCAGGTACCGGATCTACCGCATAAAAGCTGATATGGCATTATGGGCCAAGCTGGGAAAGATGTCTTCCAAAACTACTCGCATGAATGAACTGGGAGAGGAACGCGACCACGTGGACTGCGAGGTGTGGCTTGGGAGGTGGGTGGATTGCGACCCCGGACGTGATTCAGCTTTAGAAAAGGGGATGCTCAAACTTGGGGGGGCGCTGGAAAGGCGCAAGGTCACTGATGCCAAAGGCAAAGTCCTCTATATCAGGCTAGCCGATTATGATGACTGGGTGAGGGAAAGGCAGAGACGCCGCA
>JAPLHL010000379.1 GCA_026389655.1 Chloroflexota bacterium | reverse complement strand
GGCAAACGGTACGGATTAGATACTTCATAATTTATGTAGCCTTATCAGACATTATCGCCTGTGTATTTATTCCTGCATATGCCTGCGACTAGAGTGCCCACCAACCCGCCCCAGTTTACACATATAAGATAATTAATACCTTTCCACACGACCTTGATGCTTTCACCGAAGGACTTGTATTTGAAAACGGCATCCTGTACGAGGGAACGGGGTTGTACGGGGAATCTTCCATACGCAAAGTAGAACTGGAAACAGGCAAAATACTACAGATTTACAACCTGCCCGAGCGTTATTACGGAGAGGGCATCACCATATACAAGGACACTATCATCCAACTGACACTGGAAAATGAGACAGGTTTCATTTATGACAAAAACACATTCGAACTGATCCGAGATTTCCAGTATACCTCAGAGGGCTGGGGAATTACTCATAATGAATCCAGTATCATCATGAGCGACGGTACTTCCACGCTGCGATTATTAGACCCTGCCACGATGAAGACGACCGGTCGTATCAAGGTAAGTGATAACGGGGTACCTGTAACGATGATCAACGAGCTTGAATATGTAAAGGGCAAGATCTACGCAAATATTTGGAAGAAGGACAAAATAGCGATAATAGAGCCGGATGGACAAGTGAGCGGGTGGATAGACCTGAAGGGACTTCTGGACCGACAAAAATACGGGAACACATCCGAAGTCCTGAACGGGATCGCGTATGACGACAGAACAGGCCGGTTATTCGTTACAGGCAAACTATGGCCGGTAATATTCGAGATTGACAAAGGCCTGATAAAATCCGCTATTCAGCGATGAAGCTACACGCCCATTGCGAAGTGACCAGACTGCTAAGTATTTTGGGAAGGCGGCCTGACAGGTCTTTTGCTTGCTAAGTATCTGAATAGTCCGCCGAAGAATGTGCATATAATACGATTGATAAATCCCGGAATGAAGATGACTTTCTTTTTCCCCAGTGCCCGCCACGACTGTGCCACTACCCTGTCCGCTGGCATCCACATAAAAGCGGGGATAGTGGAAAAATCGACGTTTTTAAATTCATCTACCGAATGAAAGCCGGTGCGGGTAAAACCAGGACAAAGCGCCTGCACCCTGACCCCGGCGTCCTTCACCTCAAGCTGAAGGCATTCAGAAAATGCAATTAAATAGGACTTTGTTCCGTTATAGTTGACGTTGCCTGATACCGGCAGGAAAGGCGCAGCGGAAGCTACGTTAATTATATTGCCCTCACGCCTTGCATTCATGCCTGGCAAGGCAGCTTTGATTAAACGTGTGGGCGCAGTCACGTGAACGGAGATCATATCCAGAGTCTTGCTGATGTCTACATCGACGAACTGACCGAGCGTGCCGAAGCCTGCGTTGTTGACGAGCACCGAAAGGTCGGCGGTGGCCCGGACTTTTTCTTCGATGGCAGAGACGTCATCAGCGCTGCAAAGGTCACCCTCCAACACGGTCACTAATACGCCATATTTATCCTGCAGGTCTTTAGCAATGGATTCGAGCCTGTCTTTACGCCTGGCAACTATGATCAGATCATAGCCCAGCGAAGCTAACAGCCGGGCATAAGCTTCGCCGATCCCTGACGATGCCCCGGTGACCATTGCAGTTTTTAACAGCCTGTTTTGCATATCTATCTATCATAACAGAACAAGCCCGATATAGGCTCATTCCCGCAGGGCTTAATCATACCTACTGCACCCAGTTAACGCGCCGCCTGTGACAAAATCAGCTATACAGCTATGTTACTACACACCTATAATAGCTACAGAAACATGAAAATCAGTTTATTAGAAAAAGCATTACAGGAAGAGAACTACGAGCTGGCAGCTTTGGCCATCGTCTACGGCATGCTCAAGGTAAAAAATGAAAGAAGAAAAGAACCGGGGCGGCGCCCCCAAAGGCAACCAAAATGCCCGCAAGCACGCATTTTACAGCCAAATTCTAAATGAATCCCAGAAGGTCCAGCTAAAAGAGGCACACGAAGTTGAAGGAATAGACGAAGAGATCGCCATCTTGCGCGTCAAGTTTCTTACACTGATGAGAGAACACCCCGACCGGATAGACCTTCAGACGACTGCGGCCAACTCCATAGCGCGTCTGGTCACCACACGCCACATTATCTTCAAGAACGATAAAAAAGGCCTCAAAGAGGCCATTACAAAGGTCTTCGACGAAATCGGCGCACCTCTTGGAGTAAGGCCGCCGACCAAGCAGATTATGTAATCCTCTTCTTCCCGACAAAGGGCCCAATACCCGCTCCAGCTTTTAAATTCACCGGGAAATATTCTACAATACGCTAATACTTAAATGAAGAAGAGGACACTAACATGCGCTTTTCCAGACTACTTGGCAGGACATTAAAAGAAGCCCCTTCCGATGCCGATACTGCCAGCCACAGGTATCTAGTACGGGCAGGCATGATCCAGCAGGTGGCAGCCGGGGTGTATTCTTATATGCCGATGGGCTGGAAAGTCCTGAAGAAGATCGAAAATATCATCCGTGAAGAGATGGACAAAGCCGGCGGGCAGGAGCTCAATATGCCGTCCCTGCAACCCATAGAACTCTGGGAAAAGTCCGGCAGGCTGCCATCCTTCGATAAGACGCTTTTTACAGTAAAGGACCGCAAGGAGCACACACTGGTCATGGGCCCCACGCACGAGGAAGTGATCACCGACCTGGTGCGGCGGGCGGTACAAAGCTACCGTGACCTGCCGCAACTGCCCTACCAGATCCAGAATAAATTCAGGGACGAGCCGAGACCGAGGGGCGGTCTTTTGCGTGTACGTGAATTCATCATGAAAGACCTGTACAGCTTCGACGTAGATGAAGCCGGGCTGGATGAAAGTTATAAAAAGATGGTGCAGGCCTACAAGAACATCTTCGCCAGGTGCGGACTGCCTGCAGTAATGGTCGAAGCGGACAGCGGGGCCATAGGAGGCAAAGCCTCTCACGAATTCATGCTGAT
>JAPLHL010000224.1 GCA_026389655.1 Chloroflexota bacterium | reverse complement strand
GCAAAGGAAGTCAAGTAAAATATACGTTAAGATATCCAATAAACGGGCCGGCAATTGCTGGCCCGTTTTATGTTGGCGTTTTGCGGAAAGACTGAAAATAGGTAATTATTTCAATTATTCTCGCAGATTAATTGTATAAGCTGCCTGACTTCACTATATATTGGAGCGTAACGCAGTCAGCGGCGTCATTTTTTATCAAAACGTTTTCTCTGGGATAGAATATAAAGATGAAACAAATAAAGTATATTGGGGTTGTGGCATTTCTGCTTACCGTATCGGTGATATTAAGTTGCACGCCCAGGGTTGCGCCTGTGAGTGAATATGCCAAACAGCCGTTTGATCCGAGAGGGTTGATTACCGTAAGTAGTCCGCAGGTGCAGTCAAATTTAAAGGCCATCTTATCCGGTGAGGATGATGTGAGGACAGACTTCAGACGGATACAGGACTGGGTTGCTGCTAATATTGTGTACGATCTGACACAAACTGAATACTGGCAATGGCCGTCTGACACGTTAAATACGAAGAAAGGTGACTGCAAGGACTATTCAACACTATTGTGCACTCTGTGGCGGGCGTATGGTGTACCTGCGTCAGATGTTTATGTGGCCATCGGCCAGAGCAGGTCTGATAAGCGGCATGCCTTTTTGATTGAAAAATACATCACCGGTAAATGGCAGGTTGTAGAACCGCAGGTAGGTGGTTTCATCCTGTCTGAATTGAGCGCAGTAGATACGTCTGAGAAATATGCTATTACCTTTCTCTTTAATGACGTAAATTATATTAGTGATCCTTCGTCAATTTTCCAAATAGTCAGGGGCAATGTAGTTGTTTCAACTGCAATACCCGCTGTAAAGAAGCCTCCGCCAACGATTAAATTATTTACTGTTGAGCGCTCAACCATCCCCTCCGGAGAATCGACCCGGTTGAATTGGAACGTATCCGGCGCTACGTATGTGGGAATTGACCAGGGTGTAGGTGGGGTTAGTCCTACGGGGACCTGCGTAATATCGCCTATAGATACAGCTGAATACAGGTTGGTGGCGATGAATAACACCAGTT
The DNA here is from genome assembly GCA_026389655.1 of Chloroflexota bacterium. GTDB lineage: Bacteria > Chloroflexota > Dehalococcoidia > GIF9 > UBA5629 > JAFGLP01. The sequence goes on along the minus strand of JAPLHL010000224.1, from coordinate 11,599 downwards.
CCATAATGGCCAGCCTGACGGTGAAAGTCATACCGGTTGCTTATCCACAGCATTTGCCGCAATCGGCGATATATGGAATCGGCGATGAGCAGAAGTCCTTCATGCTTGGCTTCGACGGATGGTATACATCTAACGAGAATGTAGAAGCAGTAAAAGCGGGGCAGCAGGTTACGGCCAGGATGACATTGAAGGATGGTCGTGCAGGGCAATATATTATGCGGGTATGGAGAGCAATAGGCGCCGGGCATGACGAAATATTGACTCAATCGTCTTTTATTTATGACGGCGTTTCAGCTTACCCGGAAATATCGTTTTCACCGTCATATGCCATGGGTGAAGCAGGTACTCGTGGGTACTGGGTAGACTTATTGGGGAATGGTGAGCAGGTATGGGCCATGCCAAATACCTACCCGCCGCGTTTGGTGGCCTTTCCAAGACCGGTAGTTGGCCCTCTGGATATAGGTTTCATTGGATGGTATACAGGTGTGGATGCGGTCGCTACCGCCAGGGTTGGCCAGCAGATAACCACAGGTATCACGCTTGCTGGCGGTGATGAAGGCAAATATGTTCTGTATATAAAGCGGGATACAGTTGGTCTCAATGATGAATCAGTCGGCGAAATAGCCTTCATTTACGACGGAACCAGCGCTATTCAGGAGATAATATTCTCACCGGAGTATGCGACACAGGAGGCCGCCACCAGGGGCTATTACTTGGAATTATATAAAGACGGGAAGTACCTGTGGAGCCTCGGAGGAAGCTATCCCCCGAGACTTAGCGTTACTCGTTGAAACAAGGTTAGGTATTTAGGGACAATATAAAAAACTTGATTCCTTAAGGGAAAGTCAAGCTCTTAGCGCAAGCGGGGACCAATATTCGGCTATACTGAAATTTTCTGATTGAGCCTGTTCTTTTTATTGCTTCCCAAGATAGCATCGATTGAAAAAACGCCGACGATAATTACGAATAGCGGAATTGATGTGTAGCGTATGTCAGGGTATTCTGTCGACCAAAAGCGGAAACATACCTGTCCGGAAATCTCGTCTTGCTCAACCAGCCAGCCTTTGTGCGAATCATAGCTGTTGTTCCTATTATCGCCCAACACAAAATATTTACCGTCGGGGATTAGCTGCTCCGGCAAAGTATAGTCCGGCCGTTCTTTGATATATGACTCGCAGAGTGGTGTCCCGTTAATGAATACTTGGTGGTTATCTATTCTGACTGTATCACCCGGCTTCGCGATAACACGTTTTATATAATGGGCTGCATAAGGGTTGAAAAAGCGGTCGAATGCAGATTGGCAGTTCTCTCCCGGAGGATATAAAGCCACAATATCTCCCTGTTTTGGTTTATCAGTAAGATATGCTAGCCTGTTGACGGCAATAATATTGCCTTCCTTATAAGTAGGCAGCATCGAGACATCGAAAACCTCAAAACATTTAATTGAGATCTGGAGGCCGGCAAAGACGGCGGCTGCGATAAGCAAAACAATCAAGAAGTTTCGCATCGTTTTTAAACTAGATAGTTAATATTAGTTACCATCTTGTCACGGACAGCCCGGACCAGTAAGTCCCAAATAGTATAAAAGTCATGACCATATTAGCTCATTAGTCTGACGCCATGATCGTAAACAGGTTTCCAGTGGGGTTACTCATGCAGCATCAGAGCATGTTTCTATACTAAAATTATAACTCGCTGCAGCTGTAGTTCAATGACTAATCAGTCCTGTTTAGTCCAGGTACTTAAGTCCTGATAGTGTCACAGCGCTCATAAGCCTTTCAGCTTGATAAAGGAAGGATATATGCGCAGAATAAAATAAGCTCGATTTCTTCAAGGGAAGTTCAGTTCTGAAGGTTATCTGGGACCAATATTCGGCTATACTGAAAATTTCGGTTTTATCCCGTTCTTTTATTGCTTTCCGAAATAGCATCGATTGAAAAAACGCCGACGATAATTACGAATAATGGAATTATCGTGTAATGTACGTCAGGGTATTCTACCGACCAGTAGCGGAAACATACCAGCCCGGAAATATCATCTTGATCAATCAGCCAGCCCTTATGCGAGTCATAGCTGTTGTTCCTGTTATCGCCTAACACAAAATACTTGCCGTCTGGGATTAGCTGCTCCTGCAACGTATATTCAGGTGCTTCTTTGATATATGGCTCGCAGAGTGGTGTTCCATTAACAAATACCTGTTTATTCTCTATTCGGACCGTATCACCCGGCTTCGCAATCACACGTTTTATGTAATGGGCTGCATAAGGATTGAAAAAACGGTCGAATGCGGATTGCAAGGTTGTTCCTGGAGAAATTAAAGCTACAATATCTCCCTGCTTCGGTTTATCAACAAGATAGGCCAGCCTGTTGACGACAATAAAATCGCCTTCCTTATAAGTAGGCAGCATCGAGACATCGAAAACTTCAAAACATTTAATTGAAATCTGGAGGCCGGCAAAGACAGCGGCTGCAATAAGCAGAATGATCAACAAGTTTCGCATAGTTTTTAACCTAGATATTAGTGTTGGCGATAATGATAGTCATATATAGTGAAACGTACAAACCTGCCAAAAGGTTTATCCTTTGGAGGATTAGAATAATAATAATTGCAAATATTTAACCAAATATTTGCCGGCAGTTATCCATATAACACGGCCGGGTTACCGGCTTTTCTGGACGCTGTCTAGGACCACCTCATAGAGATCCAGGTTTTCCTTTTTGAGAAGGGCTTCAATTTTCCTTTTAATTACCAGTGCTTGCTCTGTCGCTTTGCTTTGATCTTCTTCAGCAAGAGTAATCTGGACTTTAAAATAAGCAGTATTCGGTCGGGCGTGCGTCATCTCTGCTTACCTCCTTTTTCAATTTTCTTACCCTGATTTATTTCTTAATGAATGTCAAAAAAGCTGAGCTTGTCCAACCGGTCGAAGTTATGCTGGGCGTCAACCCAACGGACAGTGCCCGAACGTCCCCGCATTGCCAATGATTGCGTATATGCTCCACCACGGAAATATCGGACCCCTTTCAGAAATTCACCGCTGCTGACCCCGGTGGCGGCAAAAAATACATCGTCGCTATTTATCAAGTCCTCCGTTTTGTAAACCTTGTCAATATCAATTCCTGTGGCTTTGGCAAGCTTTCTTTCTTTATCATCGCGTGGCCAGGCTTTACATTGGATGGCGCCCCCAATACAATGTAAAGCCGCAGCAGAGAGGACCCCTTCGGGTGTACCTCCGATTCCCATTAACACGTCAACCTCTCTATCGGGCAATGCGGCTTCAATGCTTGCAGCTACATCACCCTCTGAAATCAGTTTGACTCTTGCTCCGGCTGTCCTGATATCTTCTAGTAATCGTTCATGGCGTGGCCTGTCCAGAACTACTACGGTAAGCTCTGAGATTTTTCTTTTCTTGGCCTTTGCTATGCTCTTTAAATTAACAGCTACCGGCGCATTAATATCAATATAATCCTTAGCTTCCGGCCCCGTGGCAATTTTATTCATGTAAAAGAACTCTCTGGGGCAGTGCATCGTTCCCCTGGCTGAAAGAGCTACAACAGAGATAGCTCCAGGCAGGCCTCTGGCCACAAGGTTAGTCCCATCAATAGGATCGACTGCTATATCAACTTTTGGATACGAGCCATCTCCTATATGTTCTCCTATGTATAACATGGGTGCATGGTCCTTTTCCCCTTCCCCGATGACGACGATCCCGTCCATGCGGACATAGCCTAATACATAGCGCATAGCGGTTACAGCTGCCTCGTCCACTTGCCTTTTTTCACCCCTGCCCAGGAAACGGGCTGCGCCAAGCGCTGCTGCTTCCGTGACTCGCACCAGTTCCATTGCTATATTGCGTTCAATCGGATCGTCAAAATGCTTGGTTTTCATATGATGCCCCACGCCCCAACACTAAATATGCATCGCGGTTAATTGTACTACAAAGGTAATTTCAAGATGACACTTCGCTGAAAACAATCCTGCCTGCTTGTAAACATTATTACATCTGTGGCTTGTGGTTGCAATAATATATAAATAGGTAGAGAAGTATTCTATTAAATAAAACTAGCTACGATTTGTTTCTCAAAATAAAAAATCAAATCCAGTCTATAGGCTTTAACGTTCTTTGAGGTAGATGAGTCGCCCGATAGTCATAAACTTGCCGATAGGCAACGACGGCTTTTTGTAGGACTGAGCCCCCAATGCTTCCTTTACTTTACGTTCGGTGGCTTTGTATATTTCGAGCACTACATAGTCAGGAGATAACAATACCAGCAAAGCGTAATCATATTTATGGTTGCTGAAATTCCCCGTTCTCTGTGATTTGCTCGTGAATATCCTTGTCTTGATCTGAACCTTCCTCTTGCCATCCAACGCGTCATATCCTGGATTGATATTGCCTTCAACCCGTTCGAGCTTCAGCAATTTAGCTGTCGTGTACTCACCAATTTCGGCGGTGATACCCAGGTTTTTATTGAACCTCTTTTTATACTCAACCGCTAAGGCCACGATTTGACCGATTAGTTGATCTTGATTTAGCGTTTTACGCGTCTTCATCTGCAACCTCCCATATGTATTAGGGACCCCGATTCATCACTTCCCAGTATACATCGTCAAACTGCACCGGCAGTATTCCTCCCTGATGCTCTTCCTTTATAAAGCGGCGCACGTGATCTTGAATAACTCGATATTCTTTTTCCCCCACCTGCTCAATGCTCTTCGGCCACTTGTCCAGAGCGTCCGGGTAGCAGCCAGCCAGAAATGCCATCATCTTAGTATCCATGGCTGCGTTCAGCCACATGGCTAATATTTTCGCAGTCTCGCAATCTGGATAGTGGGCATAATAAATAATCACATGTAGCGCCACATCCAGCGTTTTGCCCATCTGCCCGTAGCTCGCTGGTCCGCTTTCCTTGACTATCATACCGTCCTTTTCTTTTTCAGTTCGTGTGATTTTCTCAACCCCCCATTGGCAAAAATCAGTGTGGATCTTCTTGAATTTGCCCTCGGATTTGGCTGCAAATAGCTCCGGCAGCAACTCCAGAACTTTACTTTTAATTGTCTCTTTAGAACCTTTCTCGAACAATCGCATCATCGCCGAGAAGCCCAATGCCATGTCCACTATATTGCGTAGCTTCACATCTTCCGGCCCCCGCCTCTTTCCCCTTACTTCCTCGAGCTTCTTCGTGTATTCCATTTCCCTCCCTCCGGCCTCAGTGGTTACAGCAGCTTCAGGAATTCTTCTTCCGTTGGGTCAGCCTGTTTGAGTATCCTGTGCACTTTGGTTCTTGAAAATAGGGAGCTTGGGTGTGCTATAACCTAACGGCTATACGCTCCAGAAATGGCTCTTTATCCACGGGTATGGCCTCTTTTCCCTCTAAAGCGCTTTCAAGGTAACACCTAATGGCATTCTCGGCCATTTCCCTGGCTTCCTCTATGGTCTGTCCAAACGTGCATATCTCTGGGATCGCTGATACCGTAACGTTGTAACCACCTTCCTCCACCGGTTCGAATAATGTTGTATAGGTGTAAACGTTCATGTTTAATTGCCCCTTGCTGCACAAAATCATACCACAGTCGGCAATCTTACATGCCCACGTCCATGTGTCTCCCACACCATGCCCACTTTCCACCGCAGTAGAAAAGTAATGAATACAGTTAATGATGGTAAAAAGGATTGACGGGGGATCAAACTACGCAACTCGTTTGACACTCACATCCGCCCCCATTATCATGTTCCTGCGATCAGAAATTACTCAGTACGTATAAAGCAGGGTATTCAAATGACAGGTAATAGCAGTAACAAGATAAAGTTCCAGGTTGGAATCGTCGTCGAACCCGATGGCTCTGAATACCATGCTTATTGCCCGGCTTTAAAAGGCCTTCACACCTGCGGCATTACAGTTGAAGAAACTCTTGGGAATGCGTGTGATGCAGCGACTGCCTATATAGAATCGTTAATAAAACATGGTGATCCTATTCCGATTGGAGTAGTTTTTGGTGTTCCTGACTCCCACTAATGGTGTATAATCCAATTATCCGGAGGCGATCATGCTGGTAAAGATTGAAACTTATTTCGACGGTGATAATTGGTGTGCCCGTGGCATCGGTGAAGATATTTTCACCCAGGGCAGGACCCTTGATGAGTTACACCAGAGCGTCAAAGAAGCTGTTGCCTGCCATTTTGGTGATACCTCAGAGCCTATTACTATCCTTACTTTAAACGAGGTCAAACTGGTAGATGCCAAAGCTTCCGCAAGTTAGCGGCGATCAGCTCGTCAGTCTGCTCAAATCCCTTGACTATACCTTTGACCGTCAAAAAGGCAGTCATGTGACCTACGAGAAGACGTTCAAAGCAGGCAAGCATACTATCACCGTTCCTCTGCACAAAGAGATCACCAAAGGTACTCTGAACGATATCCTCAACAGAATCGGTCTCTTCAATGGTTTAAGCAAAGAAGATCTGGTCAAGAAGCTTAAGAAACTTTAGCCATCCTCTCTCTTTATCCTAACCCCCCACTTTCCGCCTCAGAAAAAATGAGTATAGTTAATGATGGTTAAATGGTGGAACGATGGTGTTGCTTATTGAATAAGGACCTACCGTCATTTCATGCTATGCTCAATATGGAGTCGTATGTATTTTCGCAGTAATTTCTGTGTGTCTTCGATCGGTAATTCATTTATTTCGACAGATTGAGTATGGAAAAACTTGTCCCTAATATCTTTGATCTCCTTGAATTTACTGGCATCCGATAAGCAGTTGTCAGGCGAGAGTGATGCTGCTATTGTCATGAACTTGTCCCGGATGTTCCATTTATCCTGCATTACCGTTCGTACTCGCTCCACAACTTTTGCGAATCCGTTTCCCCCGTTGTTTTCTGTCTCAGGGTAATAGATGTTATTCTCATAGTGCTTGAAAATTCTTTCAGTGAGTGTCTCTAGCCCGGTCCATGCAGCTAAAAACGAAAAAAGTGGTTCATCTTCCTTTTTATAGGAGCGGTTAAGCAGCCTCTCTGCCTCGTTGATTTCAATGTGTACCTTTTGTTCTAATGCAAGTCCTCCTATCTTTAGTAAGGTCTCATTGCCTAGGTATCTACTCACTACAATCTTTCCTGGCAATATTTTCCAATAATGGGTAAATACTAGTCTATTTTTCTCATCGATGTAGAATGTTCCTTCTCCTACCGTATCAGTGCCGCATATATCTTCGCAGCCGACAAAGAAGCTGGCTAATATAGCATTTATCGTTTTTTCATATTGACTTCGAATTACTCCCTCCGGTATTGCATCAATCGCAACTACTACATCGCCCATTTCCAATTGCGATTTGGGATCCCACAAATCTGTGTCTCCTTCTGCTTTAAATGCCATAAAAACATTGCCTTTAATCTCTTTTTTCCGGATTTCTCGAAGTTCTTCTATTTGATGCTCAACCCTTTCGTTAAATATGTGAGCATCTTTTTCTCCTGTTAAACCTTTCAACGCCATAATGGCAATAGCGTGCGCTTGATCAAGTTCATATAGGTGTTTATTGGCGTTTTGGGTTAGTATTACTTCTGCTTTTAGATATGGGTAGTCAGCAATCTTTATGTCATCATCCTGATTTTTCGGATATTGCACGCCAACTAAGCTATGTACAGATAAGAAGACATATCTCATAAGCCTAAACCTCCACCCGCTACAGACGTAATTAGCGGGGATTTCTTGCGTCTGTCATTATACGTTCCAATGATGTTTTATTACCACACTAACGATGTTCCCCCCACACCCCCAGCCCCTTGCCGGCTGCCCATCATCCCCCAACCGGGTTTACGCCCCTTGATCCCACGCCCCATAGGCCCACTGATTAAAAGTCAGTTGCTCTACGACCTGCACTAATCAACCCCCCAACCCCGCCCCGCCGGAGGGCTTTCCGGACATAATCAAACCTGTTGGCGACTTTACTTTCCCCACCCCATGCGATAACCGGCAGTATAGAAGCGGTGGGCAAATGGCCTGCCGCTACCGTCACGTCGGCCGTCACGCCCAGACAGGTAATAAAGGGGCCTGGATCGTGCGTCCCACGTGAATTGGGAGCGGCAAGAAAGGGGTGCAGTGGTACACGGCGGGCGGGGCGCCCCCAGCAGCGACATTGTCGTTTATATAAAGGTACGCTGCTCTGGCCGCCGCAAGCCGCCCGCCGGTCCGGGGCACGGTGTGGCTCGCAGCTCGTCACTGTGTGATTGTCGCCACTTCGCCGCCACTGTCTCCTTACCGCTGCACATAAAGGGACGGCCATTTAACCACCGCATTAATACCGGTTTTCGCAACCCCCCAACCCCGATTCAAACCATTCCGCCAGCAAGGCCGCACACCGGGCCCGGATGTATTCGCTATCGCTCATGCTCAAAGCAGGCATACATCCCAAGATCGTAGGTGAAAGATTAGGCCACAGCAATATTCGAACTACTATAGATACTTACAGCCACGTCCTTCCCGGCCTGCAGGAAACCGTCGCCCACCGCTTCGATGAAATGTTGGATGGGTTTGTTAGCAACCCGTTAGCATAGCTTTACATAATCATACTGATGCTTGCTGCAGGTAGGGTAATTTGATCGAGAAAATGGTCGGGGTGGACGGATTTGAACCGTCGACCACCTGAACCCCATTCAGGTGCGCTACCAGGCTGCGCTACACCCCGTGTCTCGGAAAACGAAAATATGTTATCATATCCTGTGATTGCGGGCAATGTATGTTGCCTCAATTTTATTTTTTTCACGAGAGGTTTCTGAATTGGCTGGAAAACACCGCAAAGAAAAAATTGAACATGCACCTACTAAACGGCAAGTCTCCAGGTGGGAAAAGCAAAAAAAACAGTCACGCATTATTACTATCTGCGTTACAGTCATCGTAGTCGCGGCAGTCGGGCTTATCATAGGTGGCTATTATTGGGAACAGGTGATGCCTAATCAGGTGACAGTGCTAAAAGTCAATGATGTGTCCTTTGATTTTGATTATTATACTAAGGTACTTGACATAATCACAAAAAGCGCACCCAAAGAGCAGCTCTCCTATTATGCAGATATGGCGGCGCAAGCTGTAGAGCAGAGTGAGTTAGTGCGACAGAAAGCATCGGATTTCAGCCTATCTGCTACCGATGAAGAAATTAAGAAAGAAATGGAAACTGGCAATCTACCTCAGAATGTGGTTGGTTCGGACGTTGCGAGGACGCGAGTACTGACGAATAAATATACTGAGACAGTGTGCATACCGAAGCTACCCAAATCTGTGCAGCAGGCGGAAGTAGAGGCTATGTTCCTTGAAAGCAAAGCCATGGTTAATGACGGCCGTCCAGTTTTCTGTGGAGCCTTATTCTAAAGCTGCGAAGGGGTATTTGGGCTGGATTCCCAAGGATTACGAAGATTACGCTCTTGGCGACCTTAAGGGGGCTGCCTTTAAAGATGTGATTTTTACGCTTCAACCTAATACATTGAGTGATGCTATATACGATTCCTCAATCCAGAAAGCTTATGGTTATTGGGTGCTCCAACTGCTGGAAAAGGATGATGCTAAAGGATATCATGGTAGGGGTATTTTACTGCCAACCCAGGAGCAGGCGGAAGATATAAAGGCACAATTGGTGAGCGGCGGGAATTGGGATGACCTGGCGAAGCAATATTCTCAAGCTGCTGGTAAGGATTCTGGAGCTGATCTTGGTTGGATTTTACCGGGATCGGATAATGGAATGCTTGTACGCTTATTGGCTGCGCAGCAACCGAATCAGATTAGCGTTGCCGTACGGGATGATTCTGTCAAGACCGCAGGGGGCTATTGGCTTGTACAGGTAAAGGATGTGCAGGACCGCCCCCTGGCTGCTAAAATTTACATGACGTTGACACAGGAATGTCTGAACAACTGGGTACAGGGATTGATGAAAGATGCGAAAATTGAGAACTTGCTGGAGCAAAAACAAAAGGACCTTGCTATCCAGAAGGTCCTTAAAACCAGGAGCAAATAGGGTATAGTGAAGAAACGGGCAATTAATATTGCATTATTGGGCATTGGTACTATCGGAACCGGTGTTGCCAAAGTACTGATGAATAAGACAAAGACGCTTGCACGTCAGGCAGGAAGTCCGATCGACCTTAAATTGGTGGTTGAAAAGGACACCTCAAGATACGGTGTACTGGGGCTTGATAAAAAACTGTTCACAGACGATTACGAAAAAGCCGTTAAGAATAAAGATATCGACATTGTTATCGAGTTGATAGGTGGCGAATATCCGGCATATGACTTCATTAAAAAGGCACTGACCAATGAGAAGCATGTAGTTACGGCTAATAAGGAAGTCATGGCAAAACACGGCGCCAGATTGCTCTCCATAGCCAGGGAACACCATGTAGGATTGCGCTTTGAGGCTAGTGTAGGCGGCGGAATTCCCTTGATCGCACCCTTCCAGCGTGACCTTGTTGCCAACGATATTCAGGCTATCTATGCAATAGTCAATGGTACTACCAACTATATCCTTACAAGGATGGCACATGACCACATCGACTTCTCGGTCGCATTAAAGCAGGCGCAGAAGCTTGGATATGCAGAAGCTAACCCGTCAAATGATGTTGGTGGGCTGGATGCAGCTTATAAACTGGGCATCCTGACCTCACTGGGTTTTGACATGGCTGTCAATTTTAATCAGATTTATTACGAAGGTATTTCCAAAATGAAGTCGAAGGACTTCCGTTATGCCAGCGAGTTTGGTTACGCAATTAAATTGCTGGCTATTGCTAAACGTTCGAATGACCTGGTGGAGGCCAGGGTACATCCAGTGCTAATACCCGCAGAATCGCTATTGGCCAAGGTGGATGGGGTATATAATGCTATTTATGTCACGGGTGACCTGGTTGGTAACGTGCTTTTCTACGGGCAGGGAGCGGGGCGATCAATATAGCACAGAATATTAATACCAGGCGTGATAATGCTCCCAGATTTATCAATGAGAAAACCTCTGGGATTAAACCTATGTCGGATATAGAAACCCGGTATTATTTCAGGATGAATGTGGAAGATCAGGCCGGTGTACTGGCACAGATAGCCGCGATTATGGGGAAGAATTCTATAAGCATTTCATCGGTTATTCAGCAGGAATCGGATCCGTCAACTAAGACTGCAGAAATCGTTATCATGACGCACCCCGCAAAAGAAAAAGCGGTGCAGAAGGCAATGAAGATCATAAATAAGCTTGATGTCGTTAAAGAGATAAGTAACTTTATCCGTGTAGAGGCTATTTAACTATGATAAAAGGAGTATTGCAACATTATAAAGACTACCTGCCCATAACACCTAAAACACCTATGATTTCATTAGGCGAGGGTGATACGCCGCTCGTAAAATCTATGAACTTGGCGAAAGAGTTGGGTGTAGGTGAGCTATATTTCAAATTGGAAGGATGTAATCCGACTGGCTCTTTTAAAGATAGGGGCATGGTTATGGCAATGGCCAAGGCCATCGAAGAGGGCAGTAAACAGGCGATCTGTGCTTCAACTGGTAACACCAGCGCGTCGGCTGCGGCTTATGGGGCACGTTTTGGTTTGAAAGTAATTATACTGGTTCCCAAAGGTAAAATCG
>JAPLHL010000306.1 GCA_026389655.1 Chloroflexota bacterium | reverse complement strand
AGAACATAAACCCATTAAAACCTACCGCTCCCCTATTAATTGGAAATTCAAGGACACTCTTAAAACCCGTTCGCTCTGGTTTATTATTTTGGGGTCCTCATTTATCTTTTTCCTCTGGCAAATGATATTAACTCAAACTCCGGCCCATCTGACTGACAGGGGATTCTCACCTTCAGACCCCGTCCTTTTCCTTCAACCTGCTTTCATTTACGGACTTATACTGGCATTCAGCGTAGTAGGCAGATTAAGCGTCTCTTTTCTAGGTGAACTTATTGAAACCCGCTTCCTCGTGGCAATAGCGGGCTTTTGCCTGATAGCAGGCGGCATCTTATTCTGGATCTCTTCACCCGACAATCTATGGGCCGCATATCTTTTCCCATTGCTGGTAGGCTTCGGCTTCGGAGCAACCTATGTATCATCTCCTCTCATACTGGGCAATTATTTCGGAGCAGAGTCATTTCATAAAGTGAGCGGTATATCCAATCCAATTGGATGCGTTGTTCAATTTTCAGCCCCGTTTATTGCAGGTAAATTGTATGATCTTAACGGGAACTACGGACTGGCATTGCTTATTGCCTGCGGTTGCGCTTTTATAGGCTCATTATTGGTATTCTTCTGCAGTCCACCCAAGCCCCGCGATTCAGCACTAGGCTGATCAGGCTCTATCATTTCATTTAGTTACATCCAGACACTACGCCGCCGCAATAACCGGCACCTTTATAGGACTCTGTATATTCTGTATATTATTAAATAAATGACTGCATCATTTACACTCATAACCATATACATGGTTGCATTCACCGGATTTGCCGGCTTCAGTTGGCTGTCCGTTGTAACCCCTTACTATTTTTCCAGCCTCGGCTTCAGTGTCTCGGATATTGGGTTAATGATAGCTATTTACGCCTATGTAAACGCCATAGGTATGTTTCCCAGCAGCATGCTTTCAGAGAGATGGGGCCGCCGTAAATTCCTGATCGCTGGACTGATTATCGCAACCATTGCTCCACTTCTCTACCCTTTCGCCAAAGACATCTGGGCATTGTACCTGATTTGTATATTACACGGACTCGGGTCAACACTTTTCGTTCCAACAGCGCTGGCAGTAGTAACCGAATTATCGGAACCCGGAGAATTCGGCAAATCGATCGGCTGGTACTCAGCTTCAGCACAACTCGGGTTAATGGCTGGGCCTGTCGCCGGCGGGTTCATCCTGCAACACTTCGGCTTTGTAGCGGCCTACGCAAGTTGCAGTTTTATGCCGCTATTGTCCCTTACATTCGTTTTGATCAGGATGCGCCATATCCCCGCAAGAAAGCCGGACCATCAGTTGCAACAGACGCGTTCATGGGGCTGGTTGGCTAACCGGGGAATAATAATCAGTGTGCTGGCCCTGATAGTGATAGCTATGGGAGCGAGCTCCGTAAACACTTTCATCCCTCTTTATGTGCGGGGATTTGGAATCAATGAAGGCACTGCCGGGCTGATAATCACTGCCTGCTACGCCAGTTCCGCGTCGCTACGTATACCGTCAGGTACCTTGTCCGATAAGTTCGGTAATGCCCCTCTTGTACTCATAGGCACTGCCCTGAGCAGTTGCGCCATTGCGCTGATAGCTGTATTTAATGCCGCCTACCAAATTGCAATTGCAGCACTTCTATTCGGTATAGGTATCGGTTTCGCCATGCCGGCATCCCTGGCCTGGATGGCCAGGATTTCCCCGCCAGAAAAAAGGGGGTTGGCCATGGGGATTGGTTCGGCATCTTACCAGGTCGGGCTGGCTTTGGGGGCCACGACCCTGGGAGCAGTCGCACAAACCAGAGGATATCCATTCATGTACTTATCCACTGCCGGCGCCATAGGGTTAAGCGCTGTTATCATGGCAGTGTTATTGAAAAGCAAGAAACGTTCTGCACCCTAGCGCTTGACATTCCTGCCTTACGCAAGCTATTTTTATAGTTGCCCCGAAACCTGACTGATTCGAATACCAGCGCTATAAATATATTAAATAGGAGTTGAACGATGCAGTTTCAAACGCTTTCCTATTCCGAGAAAGACGGCATACTACATGTAAAGTTTAACAGGCCCGAGAAGAGAAATGCTGTCAGTCCACAGGTGGTTAAGGACCTTCAGCAGTGCTTTGCCGAGGTGGCAGCGGAGCCCAGTGTTCAAGTCGTGCTTCTCTCGGGAGAAGGCAAGGGATTTTGCGCTGGTACTGACCTCAATTCTTTCCAGGCCGGGGATGCTCAGCATATTCGCAAGTTCGTGCGCGCTTTTCAGGGCGCCTTCACTGAGATTGAGCTTTGCGAAAAAACAGTTATAGCCCTCATCCACAACTTCTGCTATGGCGCAGCCCTTGAAATAGCGCTTGCCTGCGACATGAGGATATGCACCCCCGACGCCACTTTCAATATACCCGAAGTAAATATGGGTATGGTACCCGATGGCGGCGGCAGCCAGAGGCTCCCGAGAGTTATAGGCCTGGGCAGGGCCAAAGAAATGATCCTGACCGGCAAGACTATCGACGCACAAAAAGCAGAAAAATGGGGCCTTGTGAACGAGATCGTGGCGTTCGAAGACCTTGAAAAGACGGGCATTGCCTGGGCCCAGCAGATCATGAGTCAGGGCCTGGTAGCCGTCGGCCTGTCCAAGCGCAATATTGATATGAGCATGAATATGAGTATCGGGGACGGGCTGGAGTGCGCCGGGTTATCGCAAAGCATTTGCTTCTCCGACCCCAACTTCCTGAAAAGGATCGAAAAGCGTTTCATGGAGCAGGTAAAGAAAAAGAAAGCCTGAAGTCCGCCAGGTCCAGCGCTTATGAAAGTAATTTTGCACGTCTGTTGCGGTGTCTGTGCGGCAGGCGCCGCCAGTGTTCTTCTATCCGAAAACCACCGGGTAACCGGCTATTTCTACAACCCGAATATATACCCTGAGAGCGAGTATTACCGAAGGCTGGAAGCAGCCGGGAAAACGGCCGGACACCTGGGTTTTGAGTTTATTGAAGGACCGTACGATCCGGCAGCGTGGCTCTCAAACACGGAGACCCTCAAACATGAACCGGAAGGGGGCAAGCGCTGTACGATCTGCTATCATGTCAGGCTGCAGAAATCCTATGAATTCATGCTGGAAAAAGGATATGATGCCTTTACGTCTACCCTTACCATTAGCCCGCACAAGTCGGCACTTATTATTAATGCCATTGGCGCAGAGATAGGCGGGGACAAATTCATGGCAAGGGACTTTAAGAAAAAGGAAGGATTTAAAAAAGCTACCGAACTGGCCAGGAACTGGGACCTCTACCGGCAAAACTACTGCGGGTGCATTTATAGCCTGGAAAACGGGCAAAAATGAGTAAATGGGAAGAATCAGCAAGATAAGGAGGCCGTGCAGGCCTCAGCGACAAGTCCAACCTGTAACGTCAGCTGCGTTTCTTATGACGGACGGCAATAAACCTTTCCACGGAGCGGTCATATGTGCGCTCAATCTCCGGCGGGAAAAAACAGGCAGGTAATTCATCGGAATCCCAGTGATACTTTATGCATTCGCAGCATATACCTTTACGCGGGCAGGGCTCGTACGTACAATTACATTTCGCCTTATTGCCATCTACCTTACATTCCCGCATGCAAATTTCCCGACCTGAGTCTAATCAAGGTACGTAATAGCGGAAGACGGCTTCACTTTCACCTCGTATTTAACACCGGCTTCCTTAAACAGTTCTATGAAGGCATCATCCGCATATTTTCCAAATGTGACAAAGCGTTTGATGCGCGCATTGACGATCATTTTAGCGCACAGTATACACGGGCTATGCGTGCAATATAGTGTTGCACCCTCCAGGCTGACGCCATGAAGTGACGCCTGGATGATGGCATTTTGCTCGGCATGAATACCGCGGCATATTTCGTGCATCTTCCCGGAGGGTATTTTCAATTCGTCTCTAAGACAGCCGAGTTCCAGGCAGTCTTTGACGCCGGCAGCAGCACCATTATAGCCGGTGGACAAAATATGTTTATCCCTGACTGCAACCGCACCGACGTGATGGCGCTCGCAGGTGGCCCTTTCAGCAACAACACAGGCTATTTTAAGGAAATATTCATCTAGTGAGGGTCTAGCGATTTTTTTCATTACACCGCCTTGATTATATTATTAGTCTGAGCTACCAGCGACTCCAGGGTAGAGTCATTTTTAATCGTGTAATCCGCCATAGCAATCGGGCCACCCTTGTTAACATTCTCGATCTCAGCGAAATCTCTGGCTTTAGCCTGCTCAGGAGAAAGAGGCCTGATTTTTCGCTGTTTCAATCGTGAATACCGTAACTGGGGCGGCGCCCAGACGGCTATGATCTCAAACTTTTTACCGAGTTCTTGAACTAAATACTTATACTCTTCCCATGAGTACAAACCATCCAGGACAACATTGGATGATTTGAGAGCCGCTTGAATTCTCGGCAAGTTCAGAACAGCATAAGCGGCCATTCCATGCAATGCCCTCATCTCCTCCCTGACCGATTTCTCATTTTTTTCATTCAATTCAAGGCCGCGCTTTTTAACTTCATCGTCAGTCACATCGCCAAACCTGACGGTCTTATATCCATTGGATGCAAAGACCTTCGCCACTTCAGATTTACCTGAACCGGGCATACCCACCAGCGCAACTACTTTCATCGGGCAAGCACCTTAAATATATAATGCATACTATACAACAGCCCATTATAGAAAAAAGACACTCCGGCTGGCAATAACTACGCGCAGAAATAAACCGGCGCTGACGAATAATCCCCATACTGATGATGCATGTTGTCTTAATTGACGGTCGCCTGCATAAAATTTTATGACTTTTTTAAAACTATTTTACGTTCAAATTAGTAAAATTTTTGCATTTATATTTGCGTCAAACGTGGCAGCCTACTTGACAAGCTTCAAACAATCAACTATTCTAATCGTAAATACGTAGGAGGTAAATTCATGGAAGCTTATTGTATGAAATGCAGGGCCAAGAGGGAAATGAAAAACGCCAAAGCCATCAAAATGAAGAATGGCAAACCGGCAACTCAGGGCGTCTGCGCAAAATGCGGCACCAAGATGTTCCGCATCGGCAAAGCATAAACACGGTATAAGCTAACAGTTGGGAAGCAAAGGCAGCGAGTGCTGCCTTTGCTTCATTTGTTTTTGTAAGGTCGTATACGGCATTATTTGGCTAGAATGCCTTTCTTGACATAGGCCTCGTGTACCTGGCCCCGGACTGATGAAAACTTCCAGGCAAATACCGCTGCTCCGACTATACAGAGAGCCCCGCCAATGAGAAAAGTCAAGGGCGTGCCGATGGTATTTGCTAACCCTCCATAAAGCAAGCTTCCGAAGGGCGAAAGTCCCATAAATGCCATAACATAGAAGCTCATTACACGCCCCCGTTTATCGTCATCTGCAATGGACTGAAGAAACGTGTTACAAGAAGCCATCATAGACACCATCCCAAAACCCGCAAGAGCCATAGTAAGCATTGAGAGCCACAATACGCTCGTGAAAGACACAAGGATGAGCCCAAGCCCAAATAAGAAACCTGCCAATACGATAATTTTCCCCAGTCCCAGGACATTTTTACGGGAGGCCATGTAAATAGCCCCTACCAGCGCACCGCTGCCGACACCTGTTGTAAGGAAACCCAGGGTGCTTGCACCACCGTGCAGCACATCTTTGGCAAAAACGGGCAATAGCACGGCGTAAGGCATCGCTACCAGGCTGGAGTAGGTAAGAAGCAGGACGATGTACCGTATGGGGAGAAAACCAAAAGAATAGCTTATTCCTTCTTTCATGCCCTGGACGAAATCGGGGTGCTGGATAGAGGCTTCTTTTGGCGTCAAGGTCATGGCAAGTAAGCATGCAATAACGGCGATGAAACTCAGGCCGTTTATAAGAAAACACAGCCCTTCGCCGATGGTAGCGACCAGTATGCCCGCAACCGTGGGGCCGATCAGCCTGGCGCTATTAAAAAGGGAGGAGTTGAGTGCTATGGCATTGCCCAGGTCTTCCCTATCTTCCACCATCTCGACCACGAAAGACTGGCGCGTGGGCATGTCAAGGGCATTAATGGTCCCCAGCGCCATACTCAAGACAACAAGGTTCCACACGGCTGCCTGACCTGTAAGAACGACGGCTGCCAGTATTAACGCCTGAACCATGGCAAGCGATTGCGTCACTAATAGAATACGGCGACGGTTCAACCTGTCTACGAACACCCCCGCAAACGGCGCTACCACAAAGTTGCAGATCAGGCCGGAAAATGAGACCACGCCTAATAGGAAAGCTGAATTGGTCAGGCTATAAACGAGCCAGCTCATAGCCACCTGCTGCATCCAGGTCCCTATCAGTGATATGCCTTGCCCGATGAAAAAGAGTCGGTAATTTCGTGAGCGCAACGCCCGAAATATTCGCTCCAAGCCGGTAGGATCTTTGGAGACAGTGGTTGACGGGGTGTTGTTTTGTCCAGACATCCCGTATATTTTAATACAACATGGCAGCATGGGCAGAATTTACGGCGGGAGCCTTACATGAACTAACCTACCTGGGAAACGCTTGCAGCACAGTATCACGGACTATTACGGATAGCTGCAATTGACAACCCACTATCTTCGCTTTAGCATTACGCTGGGTAGCACCATTATTGAAGACGCAACCAAGCTGAATTAACTGAGAACGGCCCCCAAAGGATAGCTGCAATGATTACCATAGACGGCACAAATTTTAAGGATGAGCACGGCAGGACGCTGATCCTCCGGGGATCCAACCTGGATGCCAAGCTGCCCGGCAGCCCCGACGGATCCACCCATATACTTGACAGATTTTTCGATGCCGGTCCTGTTTCATTCGTCGGCAAACCTTTTCCCCTGGGGGAAGCTGACGAACATTTCAGCAGGCTGAAACGTTGGGGGTTAAATTTCTTGAGGTTCCCGGTATCGTGGGAAGGCATAGAGCATAGTGGACCTGGAATTTATGACCAGGAATACCTGGATTACATATTCGAAATAGTAAAAAAGGCCGGTGAACACGGCATGCTGCTTTATATCGATCCGCATCAGGATGTCTGGAGCCGGTTTTCAGGAGGCGACGGGGCACCCGCCTGGACCTTCGACATCATCGGGATGGATATCACCGCCTTCCAGGTGACGGGTGCTGCCATTACCCAACAGGCCTGCGGCGATGAATACTTACCCCAGGTATGGATTACCAATGCACACAAACTGGCTGCAGCAACCATGTTTACTCTATTTTTCGGCGGAAACGTTTTCGCTCCCAAAACAGAGGTGGCCGGCGTACCTGTGCAGGAATATTTGCAACGGCACTATATCGATGCCTTGAAGCAGGTGGCAATGAGGTTGAAGGGACTGCCTCATGTGTTGGGATATGAAACAATGAATGAACCCTGGAGGGGATATATAGATTGTGCCGATCTCAATTCGATGTCCTGGCACGAGTATAAAAACGGAGATTGCCCGACAGCCTTTCAGGGCATGTTATTGGGCTCAGGAATCCCGCAGGAGGTCGAAGTATGGCGTGCCTTCCTGCCCAAACTACTTGGGAAAAGGACCCTGAATGCTGAAGGGATAAGGGTCTGGAAAACCGGCTTCGACTGCGTCTGGAAGGCCAACGGGGTCTGGGATCTCGACAATGCCGGTAAGCCAGTGCTTTTGCAGCCCGATTATTTCACAAAGATTAATGGCCATAAAGTGAACTTTATTCGCGACCATATAAGGCCATTTTTCAATCGTTATGCCGAGGGGATTCGATCAATCGAACCCAAAGCGGTGATTTTCCTTACCCCTCCCAATGACGAATATGATCTGCAGTCCTGGAGTAAGACGGACGCCACCAACACGGCATATAAACCGCACTGGTATGAGGGGGTCCACTGGATTACAAAGTCCTACATTCCCTGGCTTCATGCCTTCCTGGGTTACGACAAGATAACTAAGAAAATCATTGCCGGCACACCGCGTATGATCCAGAGATCGTTTAACGACCAGATGCGCCGGCTGAAGGAGATAGGAGCAAAACTGGGGGCAGGTATACCGACGGTTATTGGAGAGACAGGGATTTGCTTCGATATGAACAAGAAGCGGGCATACCACACAGGTGATTACAAGTATCACGTCAAAGTCTGGGACCGTATTTTCAGAGCGCTGGACGCCAACCTGCTAAACTACAACCTGTGGACCTACAGCGCTATCAACGACATCGCCTATGGCGATCACTGGAACCTGGAAGATTTCTCCATCTTCGGGCGGGACCAGCAGACTAATCCCAATGATCCATACACCGGCGGGCGGGCGTTGAAGGCCATAGTCAGGCCATACCCAAAAGCCATTGCCGGCGAACCGCTCCACATCTCTTTTGACATTAACAGGCGTATCTTCAGGTTCGAATTCAGACACGATCCTGCTGTTACCGCGTCAACGGAGATTTTCGTCCCGGATTTTCAGTATCCCGACGGTTATAAAGTAGAAGTTTCAGATGGCAGCTATGAAAAAGACGCTGCCAACCAGTTGCTCGTTTACACGCCGGCTGGTAGCCCTGACTTACATTCAATTAAGGTGGGCCCCATTTAAAATTAACTTTATCGGGGATAGCCGGTCACTATAAGCCGGATAGTACAATCTTGTGGCGCAATATGAGAAAGCGGGAGGTTTAAGCAATGACAGAATCAAGAAAGTCGGCAGCGTTGGAATCTGAAATGAAAGAGTGGCGTCATTACTTGCACGCCCACCCAGAGACTTCTTTTCAGGAACATACTACATCCGCTTTCGTTGCCGAAAAGCTGAGGGCGTTCGGCCTGGCCGTGACGAGTGGAATCGGGGGCACGGGCGTGGTCGGCACGCTAAGCAGTGGGCAGAAAGGAAAAGCAATCGGATTGCGGGCTGATATGGATGCGCTGGATATCCAGGAAGAAAATGACCTCGATTACAAGTCCACCGTGCCTGGTAAAATGCATGCCTGCGGGCATGACGGGCATACATCCATGCTGCTGGGAGCGGCAAAATATCTTGCCTCAAAAGGAATATTTAACGGCACAGTACAGTTTATCTTCCAGCCAGCCGAGGAAAACGAAGGCGGCGGCAGGGCAATGATAGAGGATGGCCTTTTCAAGCGTTTCCCCGTAGACTCGGTGTTCGGACTGCACAGTTTCCCGATTTTACCAGAGGGCAGCTTTGCCATCCACTCCGGTCCGATGATGGCGGCCTACGATGTGTTCGATATCAATATAAGAGGTACCGGGGGACATGCGGCCATGCCTAATATTGGGCGCGATCCCATAGTGGCAGCGGCGCACATTATCACAATCTTACAGACAATCGTCAGCCGTAACGCCGATCCGGTGGAAAGTGCGGTGATCAGCGTCACCGAGATCAAGGGCGGGACTGCATACAACATTATCCCCGAAACTGTGACATTACGCGGTACGACCCGGCATTTTCAGCCCCACATCCAGGACATGATAGAGTTGCGCATGAAAGAGGTGCTGAAAGGCGTGCCGCTTGAAAATATCCCGGGCATCTCTTACAGGGGCACCGGCGGAATAGTCCATAACGCGAATAGGCC
>JAPLHL010000448.1 GCA_026389655.1 Chloroflexota bacterium | reverse complement strand
AAGGTACGCTTCTACGACTGCTTTGCGCCGGACTAAAAGCAGGATGATGGAAGGGCGCAGCCCTTCCTGGAAAAGAAAAACCCCTCTTCCTCAGGAAGAGGGGCAGGGGTGATGGTGGTCAACCACCTATAGAATAGTTCTTATTCCCGTGTTGTTAAAGAAGAAAGTATCACCGAACTCATTGGCCAGCACGGCGGCGGATTTGGGACCGGTGCAGTGCGAGGCTCCGAGTTTCTGTATATTTAGCTGCGTGAGCGCTTTTATAGTTTCGCTCATCTGTTTCGGACCGGCGCTGACCAGGTGCGTTCCGCCTATGACCGCGTAAATCCGGTCTACGCCCGTGATCTTTTGGGCGTGAGTGATATTGTTAATCATGCCGCGATGGGCGCAGCCAAGAAGCACGATCAGCCCTTTATCGGTCTTGATAATAACACTAAGATCATCCGCAACACAGTCCGGGATAAACTCTTCACCTTCCTGCACATGCAGGGCGGCGTCGATCTTCTCGTAGCTGTTGCTGATCTCCACCTCGCCCGTGGTCATGATATTTTCGCTGATTTTAACCGGCTTACTGGTGAGGTTAAAACGTGCGCCCAGTGATTCCAGCTCCGCCCGTGTGAATGGAATGTGGATCCTGCCGGGCTGCATGCCTTTAACATAGAAACATTTCTGCTGGAAAACATCCGGGTGGGCGATTATCTCTACGCCGTTGGGCTTTGTCCCTGCTTTCTTAATCAGTGTAAGTACGTCCTTCAATCCGCCGGTATGATCGTAATGACCATGGCTCAATACGATTTCATCAATGTTGCTGAGGTCAACGTTAAGCTTTTTAGCGTTCTCAATAATGACCGCTGAAGGACCTGTATCGAAAAGTACCTTCCTCCCGTCCGCTTCGATCAACATGCTTTGTCCCCATTCCGCAAGAACGTATGGTATGCCGGCGGTATTTTCAACCAGTGTTGTGATGGTGACTGTCATAGCAAACCTCCCGAATCGATTTTACCTGCCGTTTAGCAGGTCGGCTAGTTGCGCCAGGTCGCGCAGTGAGGCGGGGTCGTTGGACTTGCCTTCCCTGTCCAGGTGAAATGCACAGATGCCCGCTCCGGCAGGCTCAAGAAAATCGAATTGCCTGTTATCTCCTACATGCACGATCTGCCGGGGTTCCACTCCCATCCGGCGGCATATGTGTTTATAGAAATCGGCGGTCTTGACCTGTTTAAAATCGGAAGTTGAGGAGAAGACGTCGCTGAAGTGGTGCTCTATGTCACGCAGCAGGTGTTTTAAAAACGGCCTCGGTGAACCGGAGGCCACGCTGAGTTTATAGTCCCTTGCCAGCCTGTTCAGGACTTCTTTGGTCTCGGGATAGTAGATTACCCGGTCCTGCAGTTCCTCCATGGCTATATCGGCCCGGCCAAGGTCGAAGCGGGTGAACCAGTATTGTACATCGTACCATTCCAGCTGCCGGTCGCCTACGCTGTCATATTCCTGCCTGATTCTTTTCGTGGCTTCATCGAAGTCCAGCCCGTATCTCCTGGCGTAGCGTTGCGGTATCATCTCGAACCAGATGGCGGCGCTGAAACCGGTGGTGACCATGGTTCCTTCAACGTCGAAGGAAATCACCTTGATATCATTTGTCTCAATGCTCATAACGAGCTTAAATTGTAGCATTTTGGACATTATCCGTGCAGCCGGAACGGGTGTAATTTCCGAAAGCCGCTAATCGGCGTTATCATTAAGGTCAGCATGGAATTTAATGACCTGAACAGTCACCACTTCGAAACCGGCCCTATACGCCCGCCCAGCGAAGCTTATTCACTATTGATAAGAGCGACACGCAACTGTCCATGTAACCGCTGCCAGTTCTGCATCACTTACAAGGGACAGAAATTCGAATTGCGACCTGTCGAGGACGTGCTTGATGACATCCAAACGGCCAGCCGTATCGTAGACAGTATGCAGGAAGTTGCTGTGAAGAATGGATACGCGGGCCGGGAGCGGGAGGTTGCTGCTTTTCTCTACAGCCAGGCTTACACGAATGATTGTGTCCGGCAGGTGACATTGTGGAAGTGGGCCGGCGGTACTTCGGCATTTCTGCAGGATGCCAACAGCATTATCATGCGGACCCCGGACCTGGTCAAAGTTGTTTCAACGCTCAAATCGACTTTCCCCGGGCTTAACAGGATTACTTCGTATTGCCGGTCCAAGACCGCTGCTAAGAAACCCGTAGAGGAATTAAAGGAGATAAGAGAGGCCGGGCTTTCACGCATACATGTCGGGATGGAAAGCGGTTCCGATGCCGTGATGAAGATGACGGACAAAGGGATGACCGCTGACGATCACGTTAAAGGCGGCAGGAATATAAAAGAAGCAGGCATCGAGCTTTCCGAGTACTTTATGCCGGGGTTGGGAGGAAGGCGGCTTTCATCTGGGCATGCCGCGGATTCGGCGCGTGTACTGAGCGAGGTCAACCCCGACTTCATCCGGCTGCGCACGCTGAGCGTAATGGATGGCATGCCCCTTTGGGAGAAGGTCAAGTCGGGTGAGCTCGAAGTGCAGGGTGAGGATGAAGTGGTGAAAGAGATCGGTGAATTCATAGAGAAGCTTGATTTCGACGGTGTATTGAAGAGCGACCATATTTTGAACCTTATACCCGAAATTGAGGGTAAGTTCCCGGATGCTAAAGAAACCTGTCTGAAGGCTGTAAACAGGTACCTGTCCATGCCGCTCAGGGACAGGTTGAATTTCCGGTTGGGCAGGCGTACGGGACTTTACGAGAGCCTGAATGATATCTATGATGCAGCCAAGTACCAGAAGGTCGATGAAGCCATGGAACGCGTGGGCGCCGACAGTACTGAAAAAATGGATGAACTGATTAACCAACTCAAAGAGCACTTCATTTGAAAACAGGTTTATGTTAGTATATAGCGTTTTTACTGATAGGAAGAATAACAGCCTCAGAGGTCTTTAGGGTTGGATCATTTTCCCTCCTTCATGAAGAATCCTGCTAATGCCATAAGCGCCGCCTCGCAGAGCAAAGGCGTGCAGGGCTATATCTTCGACGGGGCGGACGGCAGCCAGATGGCTTTCTGGGAATGCGATTCGGATATCATATCGGCGGAACACGTGCACGACTTCGACGAATACTTTATCGTGGCGCAGGGACTTTATACATTGATCATCGGGAGTAAAAGGATTCCCTTAGCCGCCGGCCGGGAATACCTTATCGCTAAAGGGGTTCCTCATGCGGGCGAGGCCAAAGCCGGCACGCGTACGATCCACGCTTTCGGCGGCGTGAGAGCTAAACGAAAAAACTAAATGGTGTATTCAACCAAAATGAAAAACCAGCGTTATATACATAAATGTCTTTGAGGAGAGAAATGAAAAAGCTTTTCAGTATAGTACTTACCATTGTTTCGCTGCTTTTGATTGTGCCGGGCTGCAGCAGCGGCGGGACGGTGTTACATCCTGTCAAGGGTGAATTTATCGAGGGCCAGCTGGGCGAAACTGCTCAGACGCTCAATTGGATCGTGGCAACGGATGCGGGAGCATCCAGGCGGTTTGCCAGCTTCATGGTGGACCCGCTGGGTGTTTACGATAACGAGTTCAAGCTGCATTTGCGGTGCCTTGCAAAGGATATAGAAGTATCAGCGGACGGCCTGACCTATACGGCTGCTATAAGAAGTGATCTTAAGTGGACCGACGGGTCAAAGGTGACTGCGGAAGATTATGTATATACTCTGAAAAACCTCATGTTTGCTGATTGGCTGGAATATGAAGACCTGGCCAAATGGCAGGAGACGGTTGATGGGAAAGCTGTTTTAGTAGTACCGGAAGTCATCGACGAAACGACGTTAAAGGTTGTTCGCAAGACCGTAGACCCGGACTTCCTATTCACGCTTTACAATCTTATGCCTTATCCTAAAACGATAGCTGTCCATTACGAAAACAAAACAGATGCTTTTACCCAGGCGCCCGAGTTCGCCAATTTGAATTACAGCGGAAATTTGGGGCCATATAAACCGGTAGCCTGGTCAGCAACTGATGGGTTCGTAGTGAGACGTAACCCTGATTACTACCTCGGCAAAGAGACCGGCGCTCCCTATTTTGAGAAATACACTATCAAACAGTTTGGCTTACAGTCCATGTTAACTGAAGAGCTTAGCCTGGGGAAGGTATCTTATGGTTATATAGAGCCGCAAGAGGCCAATTCCCTGAGGGGCCAGGGCAACACCAATGTATATACGATCCCCACAGGTTACTATGTATACATGGCTTATAACCAGCGGGATAACGGCTGGGAGGGTCTGAAAGACGCACGCGTCAGGCAGGCCATCTCAATGATGATAAATAAGCCTGCCATTATCCAGACTATGTATTTGGGTTTCGCCGATCCTGCCTCCACTTTCATACCGCCTTATTCGCCCTGGTATAACAGCACTGTTGTTAAGGACTACGGCATGGACCCAGGCAGGGACCAGAAGACGGCGATTGAGCTGATTAAAAGCGCCGGTTACACCCAGAAAGAGATTGACGGACAGATGAAGTTTGTCGACAAAGACGGCAATCCTATCAAGCTGAACTTCCTGATAGATATGGGCAGTGACTTTGAGCAGAGCCTGGCCGTTATCATCAGGCAGTGCCTTTTGAATATCGGCCTGGACATCAATCCCAAGTTCTCAACGCGTGAAGTTGTTTTCGGGGACGGCCTTATGAACAAGGTTCCGGGAAGCGATCAGACACCTGCTTTCAACAATGGGCCTAAAGCAGTTAGCAAGCAGCCCTGGGACCTGGTCATACTTTCATCCCACGCCAATCCGCTTGCGCTTGAGGGAAGCCAGGAATTTTTCACATCGGCGGGCAGATTTAACCTGTTTGGATATTTCGATCCCAGGGTCGACGAGCTTTATAAAAAGGCCAAATCGTCTCGAGGTGATGAGTTGCCCAGTAATAACAAAATGAATATATTTGCCGTGTTAATGACGGCTGTTTTGGTCTTAACAGGGTTGGCAGGATGTGCAGCAGCGCCCGCCACGCCAGCTGCGCCTGTCACTAAAGGCGACTTTATAGAAGGTGACATTGCGGGCGGCGAAGCTGAGACGTTGAACTGGATACTGGCGGCGGACGCGTCATCCTTTGGTTATGTCGGCTATACGCTGGAATCGCTGATCTCATATGACAACCAGTTTAATATAAAGTTGCGCTGCCTGGCGAAGGACATTGAGGTCTCGCCCGATGGGCTGGTTTATACCCTTACAATCAGGCCTGACCTGAAATGGAGCGACGGGTCGCAGGTGACTTCCGATGACTATGTGTACACGATGAAAAACCTGATGTTCTCCACATGGTTGAACTATAACTATAAGGAAGATTGGCAGGAAGAGGTGGATGGGAAAAATGTTTTCGTAACGCCCCAGGTGGTAGATAATACCACGTTTACGGTAACCCGCCAGACTGTCCAACCGGAGTTTATCTACACGCTTTATGGGCTAATACCCTATCCCAAGTATATTGCTGTTAAGTACGAGGGCAATGTGGAGGCCTTTACGCAGGCCAAGGAATTCAACGACCTTTCATATACAGGCAACCTGGGCCCCTATAAGTTTAAGCAGTGGCTGAAGAACGACAAGTTCGTGGTAGAGAGAAATCCCGACTATTTCCTGGGGAAGGAAAACGGAGGGGCGCCGTTTTTCCAGAATTATATCGTCAAGCTATTCGGGACATCAGCAGTGATGCAGTCGGCGCTGGAGGCCGGTGATATAACCTATTGCGGAATTGAACCTCAAAATGTAGCCAAATATAAGAGCAATGACAAGCTTAATGTCTATACGGTCCCGACCACCGGCTATGGTCTCATCGCCTATAATGAGCGTGCCAACGGCTGGGAGGGCCTGCGCAACAAACAGGTCAGGCAGGCCATTTCGATGGCCATAGATAAAGACACTATCGCAAAAAAGATATACTTGGGCTTTGCCGAGCCTGCCTACAGCTTTATTCCTTCCAGCTCACCCTGGTACAGCGATGATACCGTTCTCAAACTGGGAGTCGCCCCGCTGAACAGCAAGGAGAAAGCGATAGAGATACTCAAGGCAGCCGGGTATCAATATCAAACTGACAGCGGTAAAAATATCCTTATTGGTAAAGATGGGAAGCCGGTTAAATTGACGCTGGTGACATCCTCGCAGGGCAGTGACACTGTAGAATCACTTTCCCTTTTGATTAGACAGGAACTTACTGCTATCGGCATCGAAGTTGAGGTCAAATGGATTCAGTGGCCTACGCTGTTAAGACAGTA
>JAPLHL010000228.1 GCA_026389655.1 Chloroflexota bacterium | reverse complement strand
GTCGACCGCTCTCAACAAGTTTTGGGAAGATGTCACGCGGTAAATCACAGGGTGTGTTAGCCGGAATCGCGTCCAGAAACTCAGAACCACAGATGCAGATGCCTGAGTTCACCCAGACCGAATCTACGCCGCGCCTAGCCTCTTCGGTAGGTCGCTCCAGAAAACCGACGATGCGTCTCTCTTCGTCCAGTGTGACGATACTGTTGGAGTGCGCCCGCTGGTGGATGAGCAAGGTCGCCAACGCCTGTCGCGCTCGATGAAACTCGATCATTTCCGTCAGGTTTTGATCCGTTAACACATCTCCATACTGAACCAGAAACAAGTCCTCCTGGCTAAAAAAGCTCTCCATTCTTTTCACGCCACCCGCAGTATCCAATAGTTCCGCTTCATAGGAATAGACCAGTTGCACGCCAAAACGTGAACCATCGCCAAAGTAGTCTCTAATCATCTCTGGCAGAAAGTGCAGATTGATGGCAATCTGATCGAAACCATTGCGGGCAAGATGCCGGAGGATGTATTCCAGCAATGGACGGCCATCCAGGGGCAACATTGGTTTAGGAATGTCTCGCGTGAGATCGCCCAGGCGCGTTCCATAGCCGGCGCAAAGGACCATCGCCTTCATGCCTGCTCCAATATCCATTGTGCTGCCTGAAAGAGGTCCGCGCATGTGTAATCGGGCTCCACCGAATCGTCTAATGGCTCGCT
Organism: Chloroflexota bacterium; assembly: GCA_026389655.1. Lineage (GTDB taxonomy): Bacteria > Chloroflexota > Dehalococcoidia > GIF9 > UBA5629 > JAFGLP01. The sequence goes on along the minus strand of JAPLHL010000228.1, from coordinate 2,198 downwards.
GGTCTCAATAGGCGGCGCCAGGTGTTCGCCTGTCTGTACCAGCACGGTGCGACAGCCGGCCCTGGCGCCGGCAATGATATCCGTGACGCGATCGCCAACGGCAAAACTGGCGTGCAGATCCAGGTCGTGCTCCCGCGCAGCGCGCAACAACAGACCCGGCCGCGGCTTGCGGCATTCACAGTCCACGCGATAGAGCGGCAGTGTCGCGTTCGGGTGATGCGGACAAAAGTAGAAGGCACCTAAACATGGACCTCCCGCGCGTTCAATTTGCACGTGGACCTCGGCGTTTAAATCAAGCACCTCTTGCTTCGTGGAAAGTCCACGCGCCACGACGGTTTGATTACTGACGACAATTATGCCGAACCCGGCCGCGCTGAGTCGCCCGAGCGCTGCTGGCACACCAGCCAGTATGCGAATGTCTTTGGGGTTGGTCAGCAAGTGGACATCCTCAATGAGTACGCCGTCACGATCCAAGAAGATTGCCCGGTTCACATTTCGTACCTATTCCAGCCAGTCGCGGTGCTGGCGCAGGAATTCGGCGCCGATTCGTGCGCGAATTTCGCCATGAAGTGGCCTTCCCTGATAAGCATCCACCGCATCTTTGGGAAAAATCTCCCAGAATCGGCGTTGTAATATTTCATCCTCTTCCAAAGTCTGCCACGTTCCCTTGAGCCGTTCATCCATCTCGATCGCCAACGCGGCGATCTCTTCCGGAGTGTTCCCAATCAGCTCAATGCCGCATCGATCAAATTCCTCTGTGTGTAAGAACCGCCCGGCACCCGAGTCCAGGATCTCGCGGAAAGTCATGAAGCGTCGTTCGCCACGCAGCCAGTATTTCTTGAGAATAGTTAGATTATTCGAACCCCAAGAAATAATGTATTCCATAGGAACGACATCAATCATTGCAGCTGGTCGCCTAAAGATCATAGGCACATTGGATAGTCCGTCCGGATTTCCTAGGTAAAAGAAGCATTTCGCACCCAGGTAGATGTCCATAAAGTCAGTGCGCTTGCCGTTGGCGGAATAATCAATGATCCTGTCATTAGAGATTTTCAACTTTTCCCTGACGACCGCTCCCATTCGAATTACATAATAGCCTTGCTCGGCCAATAGTTCTGCTGCATGAACAAAATTATAAATGTCAGAATCCCTGTAATTGTGATAAGAATAATCGCCATTGTGATATATCGTTTCTAAGTAAGCTGGCTCACGGGCGTGAAAGCATACATATTTTGCATTTTGTGGGATTCCCATTTTCAAGATTTCTGCATAAGCTATTTTTTCTTCTTCTTCATTCATTTTTAGATGTGGCGCTGAGGATTCAAATAAGTTATGCACATCTCGATCGTTCTGGGTATTATTGCCAATCTCATGCAACGCACCCCCAGGTATCAGACGATTGACCCGGCTGATAGGAGCCAGAATCCAGGAAGGCCAAACGCGCAAAACCCGCCTCCACATTCTTGCCAATTGCTGATTGCAGATTGGTTTATAAGCCATGTAAAAAAGATCCACATGGCGTTGTTTTGGTACATTAATACCCGCATCCCGTTCGCAGAAGTACAGCTCGGTATTGCCAGCGAAGTGGCCGATCCTCGAACTAATCAGCCCGACCCATCGCACCAACAACCAAGGTCTGATTAGGCGGAGTATGAGCACAACGGGAATGGCGAAGACGTGCAAAGGCAACCCGAGGAGGATTTGCAAGACTCGTTTTGTCTTTCTGAATACCACTGCACGCCCGCCCCGCTGAATCTGTAGCAATTGGCGTTCGAGGAAGCTTTTCCCTTCTCATTTCAAGTGGGTAAGCCCACTTCAGTATAGTCTGGATTGAAACCTTAGGACTGGACACTTTGGGTTTGGAGGGTACACCCCTCCCAACAAGCATTTTGTTCATAGTCTCAGGTAGATTCGAACTCACCTGGTGGGAGGTATCCCAGCGAAGAGTGGAATCATTTCCGATTGTAGACGTCCTCGATAAAAACAGGGAAGCCGGTTGAGTCGATCCAACACGGAAACAAGCTGTACAATGTGCAGGCCTCGCGTGCGGTCCCACAGCTTGTTGAGCTGGGTATTATAGACAAACGGCATTTGGTACCAGACATCCACAAAACGTCGGTGTGGCACATTGATGCCGGCATCGCGCTCGCACAGATAGACTTCTGTATTGCCGGCAAAGTGGCCGATGCGCGTGCTGA
>JAPLHL010000285.1 GCA_026389655.1 Chloroflexota bacterium | reverse complement strand
CCCGGCCACCTCACTAATATAGCGCAAACTACCGGAAATTCACACCTTTTTATCTCGATATCTGGTTCAAATATCGATGATATTCCAGCAACTTTGCCAGTACCCTTGCAGCACGATTGCCGGAAGTATAGTCGTAATGATCGTCTACCAGTTTTACCTGCTCTTCGGTAAACGTAGTAGTTAATACCGGTTTCTGGTAGCTTGCAATCCACTGACTGACCATTGATCGCATCAACCTGCTGATCATATCGTTAATGATTGCCACCCTTGTCGTGCCCTTGCTGATAATATAGTCTTCACCTTTGGTCAGATCCAACAAATCATCCACCAGACTATTATCCAGCCTACCGGAATGCCTTGCGGCTATTAGTATAGTTGCCAGGTCTTCAATCGGTGTTTCATCCTTTATTCCCAACACCAGGCCCAACATACCAACTAACTGCTTTATCGCAGTTTCCACCTTATATATATTTTCCGACTTTATATCTTCAATAACAGGAATAATTGCCTTGATCGCGGCATCCCTGCTAGCTACATATTCAGGCTTTAGAGTATTTTCCGTTTTAGTGCGTTGTTGCAGCATAAGATTTCCGAATAATGTGAACCCACCAAACCCCATAAAAATCAGGGCGTCCGCTGTAGGTAGGTCAAGAAGACGCACTGGTGCAGTGAGATAAGCAATGAAGTTGCGGTCACCGGCAGGATCCACAGGGTTTCCGCGGCTCCACCTTGGAGGAAATATCTGGTCCAATTCCTCAATGGTTTTTTTTGGCAGCTTCATAACATTCAACCCTTCCTGTTCGCAGGCATCAGCGCAAAGCACACCATAACTGCCACCCGGGGTTATGATCGCCACATTGGGGCCTTTGGGCAATGGCTGGACAAGTAAACCTATCGCTACATCCAGCATTTCCTCGGGTGTATTCACACGGAGGATGCCCCCGGCAAGCGCTCCAGAATGGGACTTAATTGCTACTGCCGCAGCCTGGGTTTTACCCGGCTTCAGCATAATCACAGGTTTATTTGGTGTCACCTTTTTAACAACGTCAATAAATTTCAGGCCGTCATTGATACCTTCTATATAGGTCAAAATTACTTTGACATTAGGGGCTTTGCCGAAATATTCGATATAGTCTTCTATCTGTATATCGGCTGCACAGCCACAGCTAACGTAATGGCTAAAACCAACTCCCCGTTCATAACCTGCGACCACAACGGCAGCACCTACATTACCACCCTGCGAGACGAAAGCGATGGGCCCGTCTTTAACTAGCAAAGGCATCATAAAGGCTGCCAATGAAGAAGAGGCACTCCAATATCCCATGCAATTTGGACCGATAAACCTGATGTTTCCCCTGCGTGCAATTGCCAGCACTTCGTCCTGCAACTTCTTACCTTCGGGTCCCGTCTCGGCAAACCCGGCGGATATGATAACTGCCGACTTAACACCCTTTTGCACGCAATCTTCCATGGCAGCAGCCACCCGCTCAGCCGGGATCGTGAACACAGCCAGATCGACCGATCCGGGTATGTCTGTTACTTTCTTAAACACTGTTATTCCCTGTATATCATCTTCGTGCGGATTTACAGGGTAAATGGGTCCTTTATATGTATGGATCAAACTTGTGATGGTAGAAAAACCCCATTTGTTACGGTTATTAGTCGCCCCGATATGTGCTACCGATTTTGGATTAAATAACGGATCAAGATCTTTAATAATATCGTTATACATAAATAATAACCTCAATCAATATTAACACCCCTGCAATAACCAGGCCAAAAACAAAAAAAATGCCTTGAGATTCAAAGCACGTTAATATATAATAGCATTCCAGCAGGCGCCAGACAAACCAGACGAGTTCAACTAATTACATATCCTGATATGTATTTACAAAGGTAGCCTGAAATTCAGCTATTGCAAAGGAGAATTCGATGATTAAGACCCCTTTTACCGAGTTGTTCGGATGCAAACACCCGATAATGCTGGCAGGGATGAACTGGGTTACCACACCTGAACTTGTAGCCGCAGTGTGCAACGCCGGGGCATTGGGTATTTTTGCTACGGCCAGGTGCACTCCTGACGAAGCCAGACAGAACATCCGCAAGATCCGTGAATTAACCGACAAACCTTTCGGGATCAATCAACTCCTCATTTTGGGCCAGGTGGCCCGCGATGTTATAGATGTAGCTATAGAGGAGAAGGTCCCCGTCATCAATTACACACTGGGAAAGCCCTGGTTCATAGACCAGGTGCATGCCTACGGTGGAAAGGTAATAGGCACGACTGCCTATGTTAAACACGCAGTCAAGGCAGAGCAGTTAGGTTGCGATGCCATTATTGTCACCGGCGCTGAAGCAGCAGCACATGGAGAGGAAGCGACCACGCTGGTCATGCTGCCAATAATCGCCAGCAAAGTTAAGATACCAATAATCTCCGCCGGCGGTTACGGCAGCGGACGCGGCCTGGCGGCCGCGCTCGCCCTAGGCGCCAGCGCCATCTCGATGGGCACACGTTTTGCACTGACTAAAGAAAGCATGGTCCACGAGAACTTCAAACAGCTCTGCCTCAAAGCCAGTGAAAATGACACGATTGTAAGTTCCAAGTTTGACGGAATGCGCGGGCGCGCATTGAAGACGCCTGTTACCGAGCGAATCGTTAAAGGCGGCTTCCCTCTGGTGGAGGCCTTCCAGGGCGCATTCGAAACTAAACAATATTTAAAACTTAATTGGCCGCAATTCATCGGCTTAAGCTTCAAAATGATGAGCGCTGATTCCGAGCATCCGATCTGGGTACAGGCCCGCCAGGCTGCCGGTTTCAGACGTCATACCATGGCAATATACGATGGAAACACCAAAGAAGGCATCTATTTCGCCGGACAGATTCTGGGTGCCTGCGATGACGTTCCGTCCGTTAAAGAACTGATCGACAGGATCATGGTGGAAGCCGAAGCTACGATCAAGAAAAATAACGCTGCAATAGCGTAATCAGCAAGACTCGACCATAATAAAGGAGGGGAAGCTTTCAAGCTTCCCCTCTTCTGCTTTCAGTAACTCCTTAAGGCTTATATATATTCAGCCGTTTAGAAGACCCTTTCAGCAAGGTTTCAGCTTCTTTCACCATCCTCTCCACCAACTCCTTGCAGCTTATCACATCATGAATAAGACCAATTGACTGGCCGACAGGCAATATTGCGTCTTCACAGTTACCATCATCAAAAACAGTCGTCTGGCGCATGCCGGATAAAAATGGTGCGAACTCCTCCAGCTTGGCATGCCGGGCTTCCAGCTCCTGTATCTTCTTGATCACTTCATTTTTTATGGCCCTGCCCTGCAACTCGATACCTTTACCATAAAGTACCGTATCCATTTCCTGCCGTTTGACAAGTTCATCTTTCACTTTGTTATTCATACGGCACTCAGTCGTGGCCATGAAGCGTGATGCCATCATTACACCCTCAGCGCCAAGTATAAGAGCAGCTGCAAGCCCTCTTCCGTCCGCAATGCCGCCTGTCGTAATTACCGGAATCTTAATTGATTCAGCCATCCTGGGAGTCAACACCATGGTAGTCACGTCATCCATTAGAGGGTGTCCACCCTCCTCCACTCCGGCAGCAATGACTGCATCATAACCTGCGTGATCTGCATGTACTGCATGTCTGACTGATCCTAACTTATGTATAAACTTAACACCGGCATCATGTCCACGTTTAATAGCGTCCGGCCCGAAGAATTTGTCTACAGGCGCCCCGGATATCTCAAATGCGGTTACTTTCTCTGCGAGACAAGCATTAAACCAATCAAGATACATTTCCTTGGTAATACGGAAAGAAGGAAGCAAAGACAAATTAACAGAAAACGGCTTGTCTGTCATTTCGCGTGTTTTCCGGATTGCCTTTCGTAATTCATCCCCTGTGTCATAATTGGCAGCAGTTATATTGCCAAGAGCTCCCGCATTGCTGATTGCAGCGCACAAATCTGGTTTACACAGCCACATCATACCGCCACACATGATTGGATGTTTTATTCCAAAGAGCTCAGTCATCCTCGTTTTCATATATGCCTCCTCGTCTGCAATTTTTGCGATTATAGCACGGGCTTTTGCAAAACAAAAGAGTTTAAGTTCATATTGGTGACCACATATAAGGATATTTCTTTGACAACGTAATCTCTTTTTGAGAACATTATCGCTCAGTAGCTTCAGTTAAAAAAGGAGGCCGATACGATGAGAACCATGATAACAGAGCTATTCGGCATCA
>JAPLHL010000153.1 GCA_026389655.1 Chloroflexota bacterium | reverse complement strand
GACCAGCTTAATTACTATCTGGATACGTCACGCTGATGACAGGCTTTGGTCTTTGATGGAACCATGTTGTTAGTTAAAGGACTGATTTGTCCAAGGAGATTCCAGGTTGCCGGATAAAACACTCTGTGATGGAGTACGGCGCACCACGATAGCTGCAACCATAGACCAGCCGGAGAACCAGTTTCATATTATTAGCAACCTTAACTGGCTAAGATACGAAAGACATCTTGATCTGGTACTGAGGGCCCTCCCGGACAAAGGCAGGCTGCTCGATGCGGGCTGCGGATGGGGCCTGACTACAGCCATTATTGCAGCTTCAAGGCCAGGCCTGCAGGTTATCGGGCTAGACATTGCGGAGATGAAAAGTTGGGAGCCACTGAAAAAGTTCGGGGCAACCTATCAGTCGTATGATGCCCGCACTTGCCCCTTCGAAGACAGTACATTTGATTATTGCCTAACATTCGGTGTGATCGAACATACCGAAGACGAAGTAAAGTTCCTTCAGGAAATTAACCGGGTACTGAAGCCAGGGGGATGCCTATTCGTCTTCAACCTGCCCAGCAAATATGCCGTATTTGAGCGCTTGGCGAACCTGGTCGGAATAAAAAGCCACGACAGGACTTATACAGCTCCGAAGATACGTGCACTCATGAAGTCCACAGGATTCATCATCGAATCTATCAAAAGGGAATTGTTCCTGCCAGCCCAGGTAGCCCGGATAAGTAAAAGCGTTGCCGACGTCTACAACCGCTATTACCTTCAAGTTGATAAAATGGACCTCTGGCTGACCCGGCCCCTGAACTACTTTGCCCAGAGCTACGCATTTGTAGCCAGGAAAAGCTGAGACTATGTCCAGGATCGCACTTCTGGCTCCGACCTTTTCCCGTTTCAGCGGCATCGACCGCGTAGTTGAAGACCAGGCCCGCCAGCTCGTTGCAAGGGGAGACACGTTGGACATATTCTCGTTCGAGGCAGATATGAAGCCGCCCTCAGGTGCGAATCTGCGTATCATCGGTATGCCAAAGTCCCTGTTTTGGCAGCGCGTCTACCGGCTTCTGCTGCCACTGGATTATATCAAGAATTCCAGGATCGCAATTCAACTACGTAATTTCGACATTGTTTACAGCCACCAGTACCCCATGAACTGGCTGGCCTTTCAAGCTAAAAAACGCTTCAAGGTCAAATACATTTACTACGATTACGGCATCACTCCTCCTGAAGCATTCTCTACATTTGCAGAGCGCATCTATATGCGTATCTTCAATTCACTCTCTATCCTGACCGCCGCAAAAGCTGACGAAGCCATCTCTATCAGCCGCTATTTGCACTACGAACTCAAAAAAGACACAGGATTGATTAGCGAGGTAGTCTATCCCAGGATAGATACAGGCAGATTTCGCCCTGGTATTGACAGCTCGGCTATCAAGCAAAAATACGGAATAGCAAATGAGCCACTTGTTCTGTATGTCGGTCGTATCTCGCCACATAAGGGGGTCCATCTGCTTATACAAGCGTTCCTCGAGGTTCAAAGACAAATCCCGGGAATTAAGCTACTGATTGCGGGGAAACATACATTCACGGACTATTCGCGGCGGCTTATATCGATGTCGAACTCATCGATAATCTTCGCCGGATATGTCCCTGATGAAGATGTGCCTGCCTATTATGCAGCTTGCAGCGTATATGCAACTGCCACACTCTGGGAAGGCTTTGATCTTCCGCTGGCCGAGGCACAAGCTTGCGGCAAACCCGTGGTAGCTTTCAATCTCGGCCCCCATCCGGAGGTAGTCCTCGAAGGGAAAACCGGATACCTGTCGCCGACCGGGGATGTTCATGCGATGGCTGCAGCCATCCGCTCCCTGCTAACGGATGACGCTGCACGGGAAAGGATGGGCAAAGATGCGGCCGAATTCGTGAAGGAGAAATTCGGTTAATGCGCTGGCCCAATGATTGGAAAATAAAGGACTGCCTTCTCCTGTGCGGTGGCCTGGTTCTTATCCAAGGTATACTGACAAGTTTAGCTGCGGCCGGGCTTAATATACCGGTCTTGCGCCCGGTAGTTGGCTTTATCTTCTTGACATTTGTTCCGGGTATACTGCTGCTTCGTATCCTCAGGGTCCATGACATAAATATTATTGAGAGCATGGTCTATTCCACTGGATTAAGCCTGACGCTGATCATGTTCTCAGGCGCGGTTATCAATTTCCTGCTTCCGCTCTTTGATGTGAAACACCCAGTTTCGCAATTTGCCATCCTCGCGGCGCTGGTCATTGAGATTGTTGTGCTTATGATGGCGGCATGGGCCAGGGACAGGAATTACCGAAACAGTTCCAGCCAAAGACAACGCTGGCCTTCAACCGGCATCAATTCTGTCCTGTTCCTGCTTGCAGTATTGCTCCTCATGATAGCGGGGATAAAGATAAGTGACGTCACCGGTAATAATGCGGCCCTGATTATCAGCCTTCTTCTCGTTGCCCTGATCATTTCCCTGGCGGCCTTTAAGAAGTTCATTACCCGGGAAATCTATCCTTTTGCACTATTCGTCGTAAGTCTTTGCTTACTTTACCAGACGTCACTGATGTCACCGTACCTGGTTGGCAGTGATATTTACACGGAATATCATTACTTCGGGGACACGGCTACAGCCGGAATATGGAATTACACGGTCGACAACCCTGTTAATTCGTGCCTCAGTATCGTTATGCTTGCCCCATCCTATTCTTTCATGCTGGGTATAGACGGAATCTGGGTTTTTAAAGCCGTATACCCTATCCTGTTTTCATTTGTTCCCCTGATAATCTTCAGATTCATGCGCATTCAGATCGGGGCGCTTCC
>JAPLHL010000016.1 GCA_026389655.1 Chloroflexota bacterium | reverse complement strand
CCTTCACAGGTTGTGCTGAAGAGGATTTTTGAACCATCGGGTGACCAGGTAGGCACGCTGTTCCAACCAATGCCTGTCTTGGGACTGGTCGTAAGCCTGACCATGTTACTTCCATCAGAATTAACTATCATTATTTCATAGGTGTCATACTCGCTGTCGCTGGCTGCCTCCTTAAACTGGCTGACGAAAACGACCCTTGTCCCATCGGGTGAATACCTGGGCGCTATGTCCAATCCAATCCTGTCGGTCAACCTCTTACGGTCGCTGCCGTCTGCTTTCATGGACCATATCTCATAATTGTCCGGATCGTTAGTGCTGAAAACTATCCTGGTGCCGTCGGGTGACCACATTGGGTAACCATCAAAGGTCTGGTTATCGCTGGAAGTGGACACGAGATCTGTGCCGTCGGGTTTTACGGTATATATGTGCACGGTCTTATCGCGGTCGGATGAGAAAGCCAGCAGGCTGGGAAGGCCGGAAGCCTTATAGTCAGCTGCAGGTACTGCGCATGAGCCTGTGAACAGAGAGGAAAGCACAATGACGCCCGTCAGAAAAACGGTCATAGGTAGCTTGAATTTAGACATTAAAGTATCACCTCTGGTTAAGCGAATAAATTACTTTGGAAAGTATAATTACAGAATTAAATGTTGGCAAATTGAAATCAAATATAGCATTGATGAAAAAGGCAATAAAAAAACCTCCGCTTCCGGAGGCATCATTCATATTTCACTGTATATATAATTATAACACGGATAAATGAGGCTTGTCAAAGATTCGTATCTGGCGTTCCATCCAAGTAGTAAAACGGTGTTTATTTGGCCCGCGTTTCCCCGAGGTCCCGAAGCACACGCTCGAAAACTGCCATATCCTGTGTGGAGAAGTTTTTCCTGAGGGAAGCGTCCAGCTCGTCGGCAAACTTGTTGATCTGCGGTCCGACCTGTTTTGCCTTGTCGGTCAGGTAGACCAGTGCAGACCTCCTGTCCTCTGAGTTGGGCCTGCGTTCCACGTACCCGTTCTTTTCCATCCTGTCTAATATCCCGGTGATGGTGGAACCGTCCAATGCTACACGTTCTCCGAGCTCACCTATGGTGATACCGTCTCCCGACCATAATGCGCCGAATACCATGAACTGCGGTGTAGTTAAACCAAAAGGCGACAGCCTGGACTCATAATGCTCATATACCTTGCGCATAACGCGTCCTATGTTAAAGCAAATATGTTCTCTTGCATCGTATGGCATGTCATTAATACTTTTAACACAAAATATTTGTATACAATATAAGATTTTTAACAGGAGCTGTCAATTATGTGTTTTACGGATGGTATATGTGAAGTTACAGGAAGGCGTTGAACAGGTAGCCGATGATAATTATCCCGATGGCTACTACGCCGATAAACACGCCTATGAGCTGCCATTTCAGTACACGGCGCAGGATTATCACCTCGGGCAGAGAAAGGCCGACTACGGCCATCATGAAGGCAAGTGCTGTACCCAGAGCGGCTCCCTTCTCCATTAACGCCTGGACGATTGGAATAATCCCTGCGGCATTGGAATACATGGGCACGCCTATCAATACGGCTGCAGGTACGCTCCACCATGCATCCTTGCCCATGAAGGAAGCCAACAATCCCTCAGGCACATAGCCATGAATGGCGGCGCCGACTGCGATGCCAGCCAGTACGTACGGCCACACCTTGCCCACGATTTCACGTACGGCAGTAAGACCGTATTGAACACGGTCTTCGAAGGGCATTTTAGAGACTGGCGCAGTGTCTCCGGACATCTTAACGTCGAATACCCAGTCCTCGATATACCTCTCCATTTTAAGCTTGCCGATAACCCAACCGGCTGTAATAGCTATGAAAAGTCCTGTAACCAGGTAAATTAAGGCGACCTGCCAGCCGAACATGCCGTAAAGCATGACCAGCGCCACCTCATTGATCATCGGTGAGGCGATTAAAAAGGACAGGGTAACACCCAGGGGTATCCCAGTCTCAACAAACCCGATGAAAAGTGGAACGGCCGAGCAGGAGCAGAATGGTGTAACGACACCGAGCCCGCCAGCCAGCACATTACCGACAAACTCGCGTTTCCCCGCAAGGATTTGCCTTGTACGTTCTGCGGAAAAGAAAGACCTGACGATTCCGACCAGGAATATAATCAGGACGAGCAGCATGATGACCTTGGGCGCATCATAGATAAAAAAGGCGATGCTGCTCCCGAGTTGGCTGGAGGCTGGAATATTCAGTAAATCATGAGTAATGAAATTGGCAACAGGTTCTAGCCAGGCATATATCAGCACCCAAAGCGCCAGGCTCGTTGCTAAAATAATGTAAAACAGGGTTTTGTTTAGGGGTTTCTTCCCTGTGCCCTCTATTTGGGCAGGCTTCACGCCGCAACCACATGCGCTGTTTTCTTCCATTTATAGAGTCCTGATAATAAATTCAGTATTTATCCATGGTATGAGTTCTATTTATTGCGTTACATTGACACACGGTAACCAGTGGATTATCATTTAAATAACTATATAACAATATCATTATATAGTAATTAATAATTGAAGGGAAATATATGCGGGATCTGGTGAAAATTCTGAAATCGCTATCGGATGAAACGAGACTGCGGATACTTAATATGTTGTTTGAGCGGGAGTGCTGTGTGTGTGAAGTTATACAGGTACTGGGTATATCGCAACCCCGTGTTTCGCACCATCTTGCTGCCATGTACAACGCCGGCCTGCTTAAGATGAGGCGTCAGGGACTGTTTGCACTCTATTCGATAGACTGGGAAGGTATGGGGGAGTACTCTGCCGGTTTGATAAAGGTTGTGCGCAAGGGGCTTAGCGGCAACAAGGTGGCCATCGAAGATTTAAAGAAATTGGCTAAAACAGAAAGGATTTTGCCGGCTTGTGCGTCTCCATTATAGATTTAGATTCATAAACATGCCTTGTTAGGCAGGAGGATAGTAATGAATATCAAAGTATTGGGAACAGGTTGTGCCAGGTGCAACAGCCTGGAAAAGACGGTTAAGGAAGCTATAAAAGAGATGGGGTTGAATATTGAAATTGAACATGTCACCGACATGAAGCAAATAATGCAGTATTCAATCCTGATGACTCCCGGTTTAGTCATTGATGAAAAGGTGGTTAGTTCAGGGTCAATCCCGAAGAAAGACGAAGTAAAGAAAATGATCACCTTGGCGCTGCAGGATAAGAAGGGATCATAGAAGGAAAATTAAAGTCAGCGAAGTCAATAATTAAAAGTGAATATTACTAATATCCTTAATATGGCAGGAGTGTCGGCGTTTTTACTTGGTCTTATGGCGTCGATTGGACCATGCACGCTGGCAACGAACCTGGCGGCGTTAGCTTACATTAGCCGGAATATATCGAGGCGGAGGTTCGCAATAACAGCCGGTGCCTTATATACGCTTGGCCGGATGATCACGTACACAGTTCTGGGTACGCTTATTATCTATGCTGGTTTGGGTATCCCTGTCTCAGCTAATTTTGTGCAGAATTTTGGAGAGGTGGCATTTGGCCCGATACTTATCGTAGTTGGGGTGGTCATGCTCTTCCTGGACAGGATATCATTCGGTGAACATGATGGGAGGCTGGCGGCCGCAGCCGGTAGGTTTGCGGATAAGGGTATTATAGGTGCTCTTCCATTAGGGCTTATTCTTGCGCTTGCCTTCTGCCCCTACACAGCGGTGTTATTCTTCGGTGTATTGATTCCACTCGCACTGCGAACAGAGGGAGGAGTGGGCCTCCCGGCAGTGTTTGCTTTGGGGACAGGTCTTCCTGTCCTGCTCTTTGGCACGCTTTTATCGCTGGGAGTGGCAGGTGCAGCCAGGTGGATTAATACTATTGCTAAAGCCGAGCAATATATAAGGATGGCTGCAGCTATCCTGTTTATTGCGATCGGATCATTTTATATTGGATTGTCTTTAAAGCTTTATTAATAATTTGAAGGGGCCCTTTGTATGAATACCAAAGAGATATCTTGTACGGCGGAACAAAGCACGTTAAAGCTGTCTGTGCTCGACCGCTTCCTGACGCTCTGGATTTTTCTTGCTATGGGCCTGGGCGTGGGACTGGGCTATTTCGTGCCTGGGGTAGCGGATTTCATAACGATTTTCCAAGTTGGAACGACTTCCATACCCATTGCCGTGGGCCTTATATTGATGATGTATCCACCCCTGGCCAAAGTAAAATACGAAGAACTGCCGCTGATTTTCCGCGACTGGAAGGTGCTCGGCCTGTCGCTGGTGCAAAACTGGGTGATAGGACCTGTATTGATGTTCCTGCTTGCAATAATATTTCTACACGGCTACCCGGACTATATGGTCGGGCTGATAATGATGGGCCTCGCCCGGTGCATTGCCATGGTAATCGTCTGGAATGAGCTTTGCAGGGGGGATAATGAGTACGCGGCGGGCCTGGTGGCTTTTAATTCCATATTCCAGATTCTATTTTACTCGGTTTATGCGTATGTTTTTATTACCGTATTGCCGGGCTGGTTCGGTCTGCAAGGTTCGGTGGTGAATATTACCATATGGCAGATAGCGCAGAGTGTTCTAATCTACCTGGGAATTCCCTTTTTCGCAGGAATGATCACCAGGTTTGCTCTGGTGAAAGCGAAAGGGCGTGAATGGTACGACACCAAATTTATACCTAAGATCAGCCCTGTCACACTAGCGGCACTGCTTTTTACCATCGTGGTGATGTTCTCGCTAAAGGGGCAGATCATTGTACAACTGCCGTTGGATGTGCTGCGTATCGCCTTGCCGCTCCTCATCTATTTTGTCGTTATGTTCCTGATATCTTTCTACATGGGCAAGAGGATCGGCGAAGGCTATCCCAGGACGGCCACTATCGCGTTCACTGCTGCAAGCAACAATTTTGAGCTGGCAATCGCAGTTGCTGTGGCAGTTTTTGGCATAGGGTCAGGGCAGGCCTTTGCTGCAGTGATTGGCCCGCTTGTTGAAGTGCCTGTCCTTATAGGGCTGGTAAATGTAGCATTGTATTTTAAACGCAAGTTTTTCGACCCTGCGAATATTGCTGCAAAATGAAATAAAAATTCGGGAGTTAATGTTAATAAATGATCCAAATAAAAACTGTTCTGGCGTTCCTAATCGTTGCATGTGTTTTGCTGATAGCAGGTTGCTCGGGTAGTGCTCCTGCTGCCAGCCAACCATCTGCGCAACCTGCAACTACTCCAAATACAACGTCTCCACAGCAAAGCATATCGTCGAACCAGTCTGCCCCTTCGACTGTGGAAACCCCTGCTACAACACAGGCGCCGCCGGTATTGGCCAGCCGGATCGAAGTTATATATTTTCATATGACGCAGCGGTGCGTTACCTGCCTTTGCTTCGAAGAGAGGACAAACTACGTTATCGAAAAATATTTTAGCGATGTAATAAGCAGCGGCAAGCTGACTTACAGAGTCTTGAATGCGCAGGAGACGCAAAATGCTGCTCTCGCTAAGAAATATAAGGCGGTGGGTTCACAACTATTCATCAATTCAGTTATAAATGGATTTGATAATATTGATGACATTCAGGATATCTGGAA
>JAPLHL010000156.1 GCA_026389655.1 Chloroflexota bacterium | reverse complement strand
CCCTCTCCGACGATGGAGAGGGCATTTTTTCTAAGAGGGCCCGGGGTCCCTCTTCAACGCTCCTTTTTTTCTAAATCAAAAGACAGCTTGAATAGTAGAGGCAGGAGTGGTTAAATATGCCGGACTGGAAATACCAGGATTGTAGAAAATGACGAAAATTCGAAAGAAGGGCACAAACTGGGTATGGCGGCTGGTTATTACAGTCGAGATCATCCTGGCTGTATGGCTTATCCTGGAAACGGGCCTGCGCGTATACGTAGAGATGCCGTTAAAAACGGATTTCTACAGCTCTATCCCACGGGAACTGGTACGTCAGCGACAGGTGGAGATAGGAGTGAGAACCACACAGGGACCCGGCTGGGTCCACCTGGGCTGGATCGCGGACCCTGATAGGGAGACCTATCGTGTGGAAAGACAGAACGGTGAATTTTGGCAGTATGTAGATAAGACCCAGTTCGGGTCCTTCCTTTTGCGTGAAAATGGCGGCTCATACCGTGTACTCGCAATCTCCAACGATACAGGTAAGGCACGCTTACTGGGGAAAGTGGATGCCCGGGTGCAGGCTAATTCAAGTCCACCTGTCTATAAACCTGTTATTGCCGGGCCCTGGCAACTGCTCTTCCAACCCCATACCAGCGGTAATTACATCAACGATCACGCAATATACCGTGATGCCAGCGGCGACTGGCGGCTGGTTGGAATAACCAGCAAGACCGATGGAGATTATAACCAGGAGAAATACTTTGCGGTTGGGACAAGCAAAGATTTGCCGCCTGAAAATAGCATGCAGGAATCCACACCCGTGGCGGACTTCGGCGATTTAGCATGGGCGCCTCATGTAATAAGTGAACGGGGTACTTATTACATGTTCTGGTCGCCTCATCGCCTCGAACGCATGACATCAGCGGATGGTAAAACCTGGGGCGACAGGCAAACTGTCATGTCTGCCCCTTATCACAAGTTTTTCCGCGATGCCATGATATTTAAGACGGTAGGAGGCCAGTGGTTGTTATACTCTACTGCCCGGGGCCTCTTTTTCTCGCAGGTGGACAGGTATCAATCTTTTAACTTGAAAGAATGGCAGTATACTGGAACGGCCCTGAGCACCGGTTGGGGCAGCGAACGCAACTCCCCCTTCGCCTCTACTGAGTCTCCCTTCGTTATGGAGTATAAAGGACGCTATTACCTCTCAGTTACTTATAACAATGACACTTTCTTCTGGAACGGGATATTGTTGCCATTTAAAATATGGCTGGACCGCGATTCATACAATGATACGCTGATCTTCAGTTCGGACAATCCGTACGATTTCGGCAATTACAGCGGACATGGCAACGCTCCCACTCTGATAAGCCAGTTGAAAGCACACGCACCTGAATATGTATACGTACCGGAAAAAGACGCATGGTATATCACCACGTCAGGCTGGCCCTGGATATCCAGTATAACGTCAGGCGAGGCAGCAATTGCTCCGCTGAAATGGGAAGCGGTCCCCTGATTTACTCTCACATTGCCATTTACCTTTTCGTGCTAAAAACCGTGCTATTATTTAAGTAATCTTTCACCTGAACTGGTGAAAACAGATGGGCGAGGTAATAGAATGAAATACAGCAAGACAATTGCGATAGTGGCGGCCATTTTCATTGTAAGCTTACTTGTCCCCGGTTGCAGTACAGCCACGCCTGCACCGGCGACTCCAGTGACACCCACTTCTTCATCCCCAACAACCCCTTCTACTATAACTTCTTCACCATCCGGCACGGCAACAGCAGCAGGGGCTTCCACCGCAGGCCAGTTGGCA